>JAITWF010000045.1 GCA_031285415.1 Deferribacteraceae bacterium | reverse complement strand
GCCGAAGAGGTTTTCGAGATCGGCCATCGTTGCGTCGGTATCCTCGAGGGTATCGTGCAACATCCCTGCGATGATCGAGTCTAGATCCATATTCATAGCGGCAAGGGTGTAGGCGACGGAGAGGGGGTGCGAGAGGTACGGTTCGCCAGATTGGCGTAGCTGCCCAAAGTGTTTCTGCGCAGCGTAGACGTAGGCAACGTGGAGCTGGTCTAGCTCCGACTCGGGTCGATCCTTTAACAGATCCTGTATATCCATAAACCGTATGGTTTTAGCTTCTTTTATCGCCATCTTCGTGTACTCTTAGATCTTTTAGAACAAATTGCAGATTTCTATTCCTGCCGTAGCTATTATATGTCAGCGTAAATAGCAGATCAAACTTGCTATTCTGTCGCAATATATCTCTATATGAGAGCATATCGTAGCCGATTGCGTCGTATACGGTATTATCCTTTATAAAGACGCACTTGGCATGGGTTGAATCTTTACCCACATATGCGACCTCTTGATACTTCTCGACGCCGAGCATACAGAAGATCGGCTCCTTGTTGCTATTGCCGTACGGCTCGAACTGCTGCAACACTCGCATAAAGTTGTCGTTTATATCGGCTGGCTTTAGGAAGCTATCTATCAGTATCTCTGGGATATAATCCTCTGCGGCGAGCTTCCCACGCACGAGTGCGTCGAAGCGCTCCTGCAATAGTGCTATATTTTCTGGCTTAATCTTGAGTCCTGCGGCGTACTTATGCCCACCGAAGGATACTAAGATCTCTGAAAGCTCCTTTAATCCATCATATAGGTGAAAGTTTGGGATACTGCGAGCAGACCCCTTCACAAGCTCACTCTCTTCGGTGAGGACGATCGTTGGGCGGTTGTATCTATCGACCACTCGAGAGGCTACAATCCCCAACACTCCAGGGTGCCAATCCTTTGAATAGAGCACCAAACCGCCATATTTGCCTGCCAGATCTTCGGAATCGATCTTCTGGTAGACATCTTTTAGTATCTCTCGCTCAATCTCCTGGCGGAATCTATTCTCGTTGTCAAGCTCCTGTGCAAGCCTGCGAGCCTCATCTTTGCTATTGGTCACAAGGAGTTTTATCCCTCTATCAGATTTGCCAAGTCTACCGACGGCGTTTATCCGTGGCGCAAGCCCAAAGCCGATATGCGACGCTGAGAGCGTCTGTCTATTATATCCAGCTACATTTTTAAGCTCGTTGATTCCAGGGCGAACGCTACCCTCTGCAAGCACCTTTAGTCCATGGATTACAAATGTGCGATTTTCGCCATTTAACGGTACCACATCAGCGATCGTGCCTAATGTGACTATATCGAGGTACTGCTTTATATTGGGGAGCGGTTTCTCCCATGATGTATCGTTACGAAGGGTGTGCCTGATTCCCATAATAAGCTTAAAGGCTACGCCTACGCCAGAGAGATATTTGAATGGGTATGTATCATCTGCCTGCATAGGATTTATTATCGCATATGCGTCGGTGGGGAGATCTTCGGCTGGCTGATGGTGATCGGTTATAACGACGTCGATCCCCTGCCGTTTCGCCTCTGCAACCTCATTGACTGCCGATATACCGCAGTCGACTGTAATGATTAGGTTGATCTTACGGCGTGCAAGCTCCTCAACCGCCTCGATATTCAGCCCGTATCCCTCCTCCAGACGGTTGGGGATATAGTAGCTGACGTTTGCACCTAGCTCGAGGAAGAAGAGGTACAGGAGGGAGGTTGCGGTGACACCGTCGACATCGTAGTCGCCAAAGACGCAGATCGATTCGTTGTTTCGCAGGGCGGTACGGACTCTCTCCACGCCACGAGCCATATCTTTCATCTCGAATGGGTTGATTAGAGCGGTAAGTGGGGTTTCGAAATATTCATTTATCTTTGTGTCATCGTCGATATTACGTTTTATCAAAACCTCTGCGAGTGGCGCAGGGATACTGTGGGAGGAGGAGATCTGGGCGCACAACGGCTCATCGGCTGGTTTGTAGAACCAGCGATAGCGGTGGCTTCGATAATTCGTGAATTTGTCCATAACTCTTCCTTCTGAGTCTTTTTTGGAAAAAGTATGAACTATTTGATAGGCTTAAATACCTTAGTAGCAGGCAACCTAGTATATAGTGCCGTCTTCTCATAGTCGTTCTCGAGGTGAACTACTTCGGTAGAAACAACATTACCGCCTGAATCAAATAGTGTAAGCTCAAAGTCTTGCACTCTGTTCAGTCGGACGAAGTTTACGACCATGATCGTGATGGTGATGAAGCATGCAACATACCACACCTTCAAGTATACGCCAGAAAAGATAAAATTTAGCTTCTTCATAATTTTTCCAACACCTTTGTAGCACAAGAGGCGATATTAAACAACTGTTTTTATTGACAACGCATGCCAACTGTGAAAAAGTAACATTCAACCTGTCTTTATATCTGGAGGCGTTATGGGTTTTGAAGGGAAAGACTTTATATCTACGCAGAACCTTAAAAAAGACGATATTCTATCGATCTTAGATACCGCAGAGGAGTTTTTTACACTGAATAAGGGCGCCGTCAAGAAAACTGATCTGCTAAGAGGGCGGACGGTGGTGAATCTATTCTTTGAGAACTCCACTCGCACTCGCACAAGCTTTGAAATAGCCGCAAAACGCCTCGGAGCTGACACTATCAACTTTAACGCCGCAATCTCTAGCACCCAGAAGGGGGAGACGCTTATCGATACCGTGCATAACTTAGAGGCTATGCACACCGATATATTTGTAATGCGGCACGAATACTCTGGCTCTGTCAAATTTGTGGCAGAGAACTCTGGTGCGTGCGTAGTGAACGCTGGCGATGGGCTAAATGAACACCCCTCGCAGGCTATGCTAGACCTCTTCACTATCCGCAAGGCGAAGGGGAGATTGGAGGGATTGAACGTTACCATTATCGGTGATATCTCGCACTCTCGTGTAGCACGCTCGAATATTTGGGCAATGCATACTATGGGGATGAATGTGAAGCTCTTCGCCCCACCTACCGTTATCCCAAACGACGTATCGGCGTTTGGCTGCGAGGTTTGTAGCGATATAAATGAGGCTGTAAATGGTGCCGACGTTGTGATCACTCTGCGGATACAGCGTGAGAGGCAGGGGAAGTTATTAATTCCCTCTACACGTGAATATTCAGCGCTCTTTGGGGTAACGCCAGCTGTGATGAAATATGCAAAGAGCGACATGATGATCTTGCACCCTGGCCCTGTTAATAGAGGGGTGGAGCTATCATCATATACGGCAGATAGCGAAAATTCAGCGATCCTCGATCAGGTCGAGAGTGGCGTTGCCATTCGTATGGCGATATTAAGTATGGTGAAAGGATGAAAACTTTACTCAAAAATGGCAATGTAGTGACAGACTCTGTAAAACAGAGCAATATCTTGATCGAAGATGGCGTAATAAAGGCGATCACAACTGAAACGTCAGCCGCTGATGAGGTGGTGGACTGTACTGGCAAATATATCGTGCCAGGGCTTATCGATATGCACGTTCACCTGCGAGAGCCAGGGCAGGCGTCGAAGGAGACGATTGAAACAGGCGTGGAGGCTGCGATCAAGGGGGGTGTAACTACCCTATGCTGCATGGCAAATACCTCTCCTGTAATAGATAGCTCGATATTGGTGCAGTGGGTTATCGGTAAAAGTAAAGCTGCGAATATGGCGGAGGTGCTGCCGTATGCATGCGTTACCAAGGGGATGCAGGGGGAGGAGCTGACCGAGATGGGCGACCTTCTGCGC
>JAITWF010000034.1 GCA_031285415.1 Deferribacteraceae bacterium | reverse complement strand
CGGCAGCTTCGGGGGATTATCACAGAGGTCGGCGGAGCATCGTCTCATGTGGCGGTGCTTGCAAGGGCGTTGAATATCCCTGCAATCAGCGGAGTCAAGATAAATAGTATCGCAAAGGGTGCCACAGTGGTGCTTGATACATCGGTGCCAGAGGTGATAGTCGACCCCACTGACGAGGTGTTAGCAGATTTTAATGAGCGATACCGACTTTGGCAGGAGCAGCTATCATCCGACCGCAACGACAGCCAGGGACAGGCGACGAGCCTTGACGGCTACACTGTGCCGATCTATGGAAACGTTGGCGATATTACAACGGCAGAGCTTGCAATGCAGAATGGTGCTGAGGGGATAGGGCTTCTACGCACAGAGTTCCTCTATATGAATAGCCGAATTCCCCCCTCTGAAAATATGCAGACGATCGCTCTAGAGGCTATCTTTTCGCTATTTTCAACCTCTCCTATAGTTGTGCGCACGCTAGACGCTGGTGGCGACAAGACTATATTCTGGATGAACGATGGCAAAAGTAGTATGCTCGGCGTGCGTGGAGTGCGTCTATATCAGGAGTATAGGGATTACTTTATTACCCACCTCAAGGCGATCTTGCGAGCAGGTGCAGAGCATGATCTGCGGATTATGATCCCGATGGTGTCGGTAGTGGAGGAGGTCGAGCTTGTGCGAGGAATGCTTGCAAGGGCGCACGAGCTTCTAGAGCAGAGCGGTACGCCGCATAAGTACCCTGTGCCATTTGGTGTGATGATCGAGACGCCTGCGGCGGTCTTTATGGCGAATGAACTTGCGGAGATAGTGGATTTCTTTAGTATCGGCACAAACGATCTCTGCCAATATGTAATGGCGGCAGAGAGGGAGAGTAAATCTCTTGAAGAGCTTGCAAACCCTATGCAGCCAGCGGTTCTTAGGGCGATCAAGATGGTTGCAGAGGCGGCAAATGCCAATAATATCGATATATCGGTTTGCGGAGAGATGGCAGGCGATCCTGTAACCGCTAAAGTGCTTCTAGGGCTTGGCATAAAGAGCCTTAGCATGAACGCAAATGCTATCGGCGGTGTCAAAAAGATGATTAGAGGAACAGAGTTAAGCGCAGTGAAAGATAAAGTCGCAAAGGCATTGCAGACAAGGGCTATCGCTCAATCTAAAAATATAATAATGGAAATATAAGATGGAACAGGTTATCTATAGATCGTATCGACAGGGAGGGGTGCGCTATACCGACGTTATAGCGCAGGGCGCACCACACTTTAAATGGGATTTTGAAGAGGGGATCTTCATGCGTGCAAACCCTGTGTGGGCGCAGGTAACGCCAGACACAAAGTTTGCACCAGCTGTGATTAGCGACGTATTCGCAAATAACAATCCGCTCTACGTAGAGATCGGTATCGGAAATGGCGAGTTTATCACTCACCACGCCTCAAATAATCCAGCTTCAAACTGGCTCGGCTTTGAGGTATTTCACGAGATCTTTGAGAAGGCGATAAACCGTGTCCTCAGAGGGGAGCTAAGCAACGTTCGCTTACTACAGTTTGACGCAGAGCTGTTTGTGCGTATGCTGCCGCTAAAGTCGGTATCGGGATTTTACGTCAACTTCCCCGATCCGTGGCCGAAGAAGCGGCATAAGAAACGCCGCCTACTCAAGAGTTGGTTTATGGAGTTGATGAGAGATCGCTTAGTAGATGGCGGATCTATCACTGTTGCCACCGACCATGAAGATTACGCTATGGAGATTAATGAGAACTTCGCACAGGTGAGTGGTATAGAGAGCACTCTCGGTGCGCCATATCTAAACGACCTCGGCGACTACTACAAGACGAAGTACTATAGAAAGTTCGCCGCAACTGGCAAGGTATTTTTCTTTAACTTTAAGGTGAAACTATGAAACATTTAGCTAAAATTCTGTTTATCCTATTAATATCGTTCAACGCTTATGCGGGAACGGTCTACTTTGCGACGGTCGATGGCGTAATCACCTCTGCGACACATAAATTTGTGCAGAATGGGCTACAGAAAGCTATAAACGACAACGCTACAGCCTTTGTAATCAAGCTTGATACCCCCGGCGGCGTGCTGGAGGATACAAGGCTTATCGTGCAGGAGATTCTTGAAAGCCCTGTGCCTGTAGTGGTTTTTGTGGCTCCACAAGGGGCACATGCAGGCTCAGCTGGCGCATTCATCACACTCGCCGCCGATTACGCCGTAATGTCGGATGGATCCAATATCGGTGCCGCACACCCTGTGGATATGACAGGGGCTGATATCAAGGGGGATATGCGTGATAAAGCCACAAACGACGCCGTCAGCTTTATGCAGTCTATAGCGGAGAAGCGTGGCAGAAACGTCGAACAGGCGATCCTGATGGTAACAGAATCCGATAGCCTCACCGCCACAGAGGCTCTAGAGGCAAATATTATAGATCATATACTCAATACAGACGACGAGCTTCTGTCTATGCTGAACGACGCACTGAAGCCAGCTACGCCGCTAGTGAAGCAGGAGATCGCACCAACGATGCTAGAGAAGATCTCCTTTACGCTATCGGATCCAAATCTGATGGTGCTACTCTTTCTACTCGGTATATTTATGATCTTCTTGGAGATTAAGGCACCAGGAACGTTTGTATTTGCGGCGATCGGGATCGTGTCGCTGCTGCTATTCATGATCGGGGCGAACTTTATACCGATAAATATGTTGGGAGTTCTCCTGATCCTATGCGGTATCGCCCTACTTATTGCGGAGATCTTTATTACAAGCTTTGGGCTTCTCTCGATTGCAGGGATCGCTGCGATCGCAGGTGGCTCGAGATTGCTCTTTGATACCGTCGGTAGCCAAGGGGTAGCAGTTTCGATCTGGCTTCTGGTGCTACTATCGGCGATGACGGCAGGATTAATTATGGCTGTCGGTAGGCTTGTGGTGAGAGATTTCAGACGCAAGCCTGTCGGCGGAATGAACGATATCGTGGGCGAGCATGCCACAGTAATGCAGTGGAGCGGTACAAGTGGGAAGGTTTACCTCAATGGGGAGATCTGGAGTGCCGTTTCGGATACTGAGTATCAGAAGGACGAGCAGGTTACTGTTACCTCGTCAGAAAATATGACGCTAACTGTAAAGAGGGGATGATTTTTCATTAGCTATATGATAGAGTCGCTTAAAAGGATATAAAACTTATGAGTACAGTGATCATTCCAGCCCGATACGCCTCCAGCAGATTTATCGGCAAGGCGTTAGCCCTGATCGGCGGCACCCCTATGGTAAATCTAGTTGCGCAGAGATGTTTGCAATCTAAGGCAGATCGTGTAGTGGTCGTTACCGACGACGAGCGTATTGCAGAGGCTGTGCGCACAACGAGAGCCGAGTGCGTTATGAGTCCATCGGAGCTAGCAACTGGCACAGATCGTGTGGCATATGTTGCAAAAAATATTAACGATGATATAGTAATAAATGTGCAGGGCGATGAGCCGATTATACCGCCCTCACGTATAGATGAGTGGATTGCGGAGCTTGAGCGTGATCCCTCTCTAGAGATGATTACCGCCTGCGTAGCGTTTAAAGATGAGGCGATGGCGCAAAATCCATCACACGTCAAGGTTGTGATGGATTCTAACGGCAACGCTCTATACTTTTCACGTCTACCGATACCGTTTGATAGGGATGGCAATATAAACCCTATCAGATATAGACATATAGGGATCTACGGATTTCGTAGGAAGTTCCTATTGAGATACGCACAGTTAGGGAAAACTCCGCTCGAACAGGCGGAGAGCCTTGAGCAGCTAAGGGCGTTAGAGAATGGCGTGCGAATCAAGGTGATAAAGACAGCATACGAGCCTGTCTCCGTTGATACACCAGAGGATCTAGTAGCGGCAGAGCAATATTCAGGAGTTTTACATAATGGCTAAGTTTGTATTTGTGACTGGTGGGGTGCTATCATCGTTAGGTAAGGGGATAACGGCGGCGTCGCTTGGGGCGATCTTTAAAGCTCAGGGGCGGTCTGTTATAATAAAAAAGTTCGACCCATACCTGAACTTCAATCCGTGCATGATGAGTCCGAAGGAGCATGGAGAGGTATTCGTAACGGAGGATGGCGGTGAAGGGGATCTCGATCTCGGTCACTACGAACGATTTATCGATACAAACACCGATAGATACTGCGACCTCACAAGCGGCTTCGTATACTATAATATCATCGAGAAGGAGCGAAACGACTTCTTTAAAGGGAAAACCGTGCAGGTGATCCCTCATATAACCGACGAGATCAAGCATTGGGTGATTAACGACTCTGAACGGTACGATATCGTGCTTGTCGAGATCGGTGGCACCGTTGGCGACATCGAGGGGCAGCCGTTCCTCGAGGCGATACGTCAGCTTCGCTTCGACCTCGGCGACGACAATGTGGCGTACGTCCACGTAACACCGCTATTCTACGTTAAAACAGCTGGAGAGCTTAAAACTAAACCAACACAGCACTCTGTGCAGAAATTACGTGAGATCGGAATCACCCCCGATATGCTCGTATGCCGCAGTGAAATTGCGCTAGATGATGATCTGCGCAATAAGTTAGCACTATTTTGCAACGTTAAAAAAGAGGCTGTCGTTAGCGCATTAGACACCTCTCCACTATATAGAGTTATCCTCAATATGTACAAAGAGGGCTCTAGCGATGTACTTATAAACAAGCTAAAGCTAGATGACCGTCCAACAGACCTCTCCGCATGGGAGGAGCTGATCAAGAAGATCGAACAGCCAAAAGATTTCGTTACAATAGGCGTTGTAGGGAAGTATGTCGCTACAAAAGACGCATATATAAGCCTTGCAGAGTCGATCTGCCACGGTGGGATCGCCAATAATATCGATGTAAAGATCCGCTGGATCTTGGCAGACGACCTGACCGATAAGAACGTTAGCGAGAAGCTAAAAGATCTCGATGGCGTTATGATCCCTGCTGGATTTGGCGAAAGGGGGATGATCGGCAAGATCAGAGCGACGCAGTTTGCTCGTCTAAACGATGTACCGTTCTTCGGACTTGGCAGTATGGGTATGCAGTGCGCTATCATCGAGTACGCTCGCAACGTGATGAAGATCGAAAAGGCGGATAGCGTCGAGGTAACGAGCAAAACGCCAGATCCGATTATCACATATATCGATAGCAACTCTAACCCATCCTTTGAGGCTGGAGCAATGCGAGTGGGTGCATACTCCACAAAGCTGAATACCGCTAGCCTTGCGTACAAGATCTACGGCAAAGAGATAATATCAGAGCGCCACCGCCACCGTCTTGAGTTTAATAACACCTATAAGAAGACTCTCTCTGACGCTGGCATGTCCATTACAGGCGTTGATACAAAGAAAAACTTTGTAGATATCGTGGAGCTAAAGAATCATAGATGGTTTTTGGCGTGCCAATATCTGCCAGAGTATAAATCTAGACCTTTGAACCCACACCCACTATTTATATCGTTCGTAGAAGAGGCGTATAAATTTAAGTCGAACAGGGATAATAAAGATGACTGATTCAGATATACTAGCGATAGGCAAACAGACCTTAATTATAGAGAGAGACGCACTACATAGAGCCTCTGAACTGCTAAACGACAGCTTCGTGAAGGCTATAGCGCTGATCTATAGCTGCAAGGGGCGGATTGTGGTGACAGGGATGGGAAAATCGGGGCATATCGCCCAGAAGATCGCCGCAACGCTATCAAGCACCGGCACTCCATCATTCTTTATGCACCCTGCCGAAGGGGTGCATGGCGACCTCGGAATGCTCGTGCGTGGCGATGTCGTTATCGCACTATCGTATAGCGGCGAGACAGAGGAGATAAAGCGAGTCCTACCGATTATAAAACGGCTTGAGCTACCACTTATCTCTATCGTTGGCAATATAAACTCAACGCTGGCGCAGAAGAGCGACGCAGTTATAAATGGATTTATAGAGAAAGAGGCTTGTCCGATGAATCTCGCCCCTACAAGCAGCACCACTGTAGCGTTAGCCCTTGGCGACGCACTGGCTGTAGCGTTGGTGGAGAAGCGCCACTTTAAGGCGGAGGATTTTGCGCTGGTACATCCATCTGGCACACTTGGGCGCAAGCTTCTACTAACGGTGCAAGATCTCTGGCATACAGCGGATGAGCTGCCAGTGATAACGCTGAAAACGTCGATGAAGGAGCTTTTATACACTATAAGCTCTAAACGGTTCGGCTGTACCGCCGTTGTGGATGACGAGGGTAAGCTTATCGGAATCGTTACCGATGGAGACCTGCGCCGCTCGATGGAGCGGTATACCACTATAGACGCACTACCGATCGATAAGATAATGAGCCCAAACCCAAAGACGATTGCACCAAACGAGCTAGCGGCAAAGGCGTTGGCGATTATGCAGAGACATACAATCACAAGTCTACTATCTGTAGATGAGATGAATAGACCTGTAGGTATTATACATTTACACGACTTATTGAAGGCAGGAATAGCATAGGGACAAGATTATGAAACGAAGCAAATTAATGTCAGTTGCCCTAGAAAATCTGAAGAAGATGCGGTTGCAGGTTTTTAAGGCTGGAGTTGACTACAGAGGTAGCAAGCCTGACATTGTTATCGTTTATCCCGATAAAAACAAGTATTATCTGGCAGAGATAATCGGTGCAGACGACTTATCTAGCTCGTCACAGCGGCTTATCTCGAAGGGGACAGACACCGATAGCCGAGATTTCTGCACTAAACTATACCCCGATCCTCGCATGGCAGCGTGGGCAGCGTCGATCTACTGCGACCTTGGGCAGGGGCTAGAGCTATTTGCATATAAAGAGCTTGGAGGGATCAACCTCGATCGCATGCAAAGATACGCCGCTCTAATCTTCCCTAGCAGTATATCAGAGGAGGCGGAGAGGGTGCTGACGGAGTTTAAACTTGTCTTTAAATCGTTAAATGTGCTAAATATCTTCACATTGACGCTACTCTCGCAGCCCGATACCGTTCGGCTTGCAGACGCACGCAGGTTTATGCAGTTCTTGGTAGCAAATAGGATTCAGTAGTGCTTTACCACTCCCCCCTTGAGGGGGAGTCGAAGAGGACAACGTCCGATTCGGTGGGGGGCTATCTTCCTGCAACCCCTCCCCGAAAAAATATTTATTTTTTCGACCCTCCCTCAAGGGGAGGGTGATATAGGTTGAGCTTTGAAAGATAAGAAGATAAACTGTTTTAAATGTAAATATCTGCGAATAACATGGCAGCCGAAGTTTCCATACGCTTGCGACGCATTGGGCTTTAAGTCGAAGATGATACCGTCGCTCGAGGTGTTTAAAAATTCGAATATGCCGTGCCAGATGTTTGCGAAGAAAGATGGTGTAGATAAATAGATTATATGAACCCCTCTCCCGCCCTTCGGGCACCCTCCCCCTATGGGGGAGG
>JAITWF010000008.1 GCA_031285415.1 Deferribacteraceae bacterium | reverse complement strand
CCACTCAATACAGCAAAGATAGACTTCTTTTGATAGATAAAGGCTTCGAGCGGCTAGTGTACACTCTTCGCTATCCACGGCTATCGCTCCCCACAGAGGAGGAGTATAGCGATGATACTCTTATTGTCTACGAAGAGGAGGAGTCGAACACTCTGATCCCTGGCGTAACGGATGTGATCCTGCGCATAACAACAGATAAAGCGGCGACTAGCTATGAATATTTCAGAAAGTAAAGGCTTCACCATTATAGAGCTTCTGATCGCCCTTGCGCTATCGGCGTTTATCATAATGGGGGTCTATTCGATCTTCACAGGGGTGCTAAAAACCAAAGAGGGGCTAGACGTTGTAAATGATGATATGCGTGTAATTCAGTCGCTACAGCGGATTGTGGCGAGGGATATGCGGATGATGTCCTCTGGAACAGTGGCAGAGCTGCCAGCAGATCTTGAGGAGGAGCAGATTATATTTGCCCTCATCAGCGGCAACAGCCTGCGATTTAATAAATCTATGTCAGTTGATATCATCTATACGCTAGAGAATGAGACGTTCTATCGTATCGAGCGGAAGCAGGAGATGAACTATATGATGAAGCTCCCACTTCTTTTGAATGTGACGGAGCTACTTATAGAGAACTTCGATGGGCGTGAGTATACAGATGTGCTGAATAATAACTACTTCCTGTTTCGGTTTAGTTTTTTATATAATAATAAGCCTGTTGAGTTTTTAACTGGTCGACTGATGGATGTAAAATGAGAAGGGGTAGCGTTTTAATAATCGTCCTCATGATGGTAGTATTTCTGTCGGGGCTTTCTCTCCTAATACTGGAGAAGTCCACTAAATCGTATGCCGAAGTATTGGGGATACAGAGGGATAATCAGGGGGCGATATACGCAAGCACCGTTATCGAGGCGATGAGCGAGCTTATGAAGCTCGATGACGCTTCCTACGATGGACTTGCCGATATGTGGGTTGCGCTGCCGAGTATCCCTGTAAAAGATGGCTACGTGTATATACAGATACGTGGATCGGATGCGAAGCTCCCTATAAATGGGCTTGCTACCGCTGATAATAAAACTCAAGAGCGCATGCAGACCGCATTCGAGACGTTATTCAGCGATCTTGGATATGAGGATGAGCTTTGGAAGTCGCTAAAAGATTGGGTCTCGCCAGCCGAGAGCGTTCCTGTATCAAATACCGTGACAGGGACAACCTTTAACGTCGAGGGGAATAGCTACGCTGCAAAGTATGCGCCGCTTGATACACTATATGAGATACGCCTTCTGCCAGAGTTTCCAGCGGTATATGAGGATCTGTCGCTATATATAACACCAGGAAATGTTGCGCCGCAGATTAATATAAATTTGGCTCCAGATGTGGTTATTAGCGCATTTTTACCAGAGCTTGCCCCATATGTGAACGAGATAATAAGCAAACGTGAAGAAAATCCATTTACAAAGAAGGATGATATTTATAGTATAGTAGGGCAGGGAAATCAGGAGCTGTATACTGCGGTATTGCCTTTTTTTGATGTAAAGAGTAGCTTGTTTTATGTTAAGGTAGAGGTTAATATTCTGGATGGTATTCAGTACTATCATATATTGATGAGCCGCAGTAATAAGACGATGAACGTGGTACGCTACATTGAGGGCGGACCGCTAGATTATTTTTAAAGAGGGTCGAATTGGCTACAGTAAACGAAGAGATATATCTGCTAAAGGGGACGTCGCTATATAGCGTTGTGGGCGATTCTGCCCTGCGCACCGTTACCCCTATCGCTATCGACGAGGTTACAAACTCTCGATATCAGCTAATTATTGATGATAGCTCCTTCTTCTACGTATATATAGGTAAGCTTAGCGTTAGCAGAAAGAAGGTGCGAGCGGTGATCGGCAATTATCTCCAGTCGCTCTTCCCTGCCGATCTCTTCGCCGATTTTACATATTACGAGGATAAAGGTGTATATATTGCGCTTCTATATCGCAAAGAGTTTCAGGAGTTTGCAACGTCGGAGATAGAGCTATTTCGCAAAGCTCGCCGTATCTCTACAGTTTTCTGTGAGCTTGTATCTCGGTATGAAACGTTTCTATTTACAGATGGTGCAAGGGTCTACGAGAAGAAAGAGGATGGGCTTGAATCACTCGCCTCTACGCCAGAGGGAACCCTTACTAGTGTTGATCTTATTGCGGAGATGATACCGCTAAAGGCGGATATAGCACTTCCTGGGATAAAGCGCAGTAGAGAGGCGATGAACAAGTATCAGGCTCTTATTGCAACGGTTGCCTGCTGTTATATACTATTCCTTGCCGCAGGTATAATCGGCAATATGGCGGAGAGTAAACGCCTTGCAGGGTATGAACGTCAGCTACAGGAGCTATATGAAAAGGCAGGTGTTGCCTCAAGTCCTGATCCGTATGGGATACTGATCTCTCGATCGGATAGGAAGTTGATGGCACCGTATCGAGTGATGGATGTTTTAAACAGTTTAGGTGCCGCCGTTACCCCCGATATAAAGATCGATCTTATGTCACTTAATGAGAAAACTATGCGGATTGAGGGGTTTGCCCCCGATTTTGCGGCTATGGAGGCGTTGAAATCATCGATGGAATCAACCCTTAAAAAACCTGTTACGATAGACGATTCACGCCAATCTGGCGAACAGATAAAATTTACGATACGGTATGAACCATGAAGAGATATTTAGAACAGTTAAAAAATATTAATATTAATACCGCCGCCCTTAGCGACTATCACAATCGGCAGAGGCTACTGTTGATTGTGCTGATCTGCCTAGGCGTATTTATGGCATTTTATTGGACTAATGGGTTTCTAGCGGATAGCCGCCGCTCCACTGCCGCAACGATCACGACGGTAAAGGAGCGTATATCCAAGGTGCAGACGCTTGTGGATAGGATTGAGGACAAAAGCACAAATGCCAAAACTCTTGATACAGGTCTGCTTTCATACTCACAGGGGCTATCGAGTAGTGCAAAGGTAGGGAGCAAGCTCATGAGTATCAAGCTTGTCAGCTCTGCCAATCGTCAGGAGCAGGTCACCTTTCGCACAGAGAATCTTGTGATTAACGATCTCAATAATATTCTGCAAGATATCGAACAGTACGATAATGTATGGATCCGTGCGCTCTCTATCACACGGCGGTTTGATAACCCTAAACGGATAGATGCTAGCTGGGATATAGTTCGAGGTGCCGAGTGAGGAAGAACCTAATACATATAGCTATCTTCATGGGCGTATTCTTTGTCGCAGTTGCGGCGATGTTCCCGTATTCGATGATAGTGCAGAGCGTGCTGGATAAACAGATCGCTGTAAATAAGGTACCGATGACATACTCATCTATAGATTGCACCCTCTTTAAGACGACGTTGAAAGGGGTGAATATGAACTATGGTGGCAATAATATCGAGCTAGGGGAGGTAACTCTTCGATATTCGCCACTGTCGGCACTGACACGAAAGGTTAGGGCGAATTTGAACTCGCCATACGGTCTTGCAGAGGTGATTCATTCTGGTGGAGAGCTTCGTGCAGACGCTACACTCGACCTGTTTCGTATCTCAAAGATTATAAAGCAGAGTGCGCAGGGGGAGTTAACGGTTAATCTAGATTACGATCTCGAGAAGAAGACAGGTGCAATTAACCTATCTAGCGGCGAATTTACAGTGCAAACCCCTGCTATGCAGGTGAAGGGGGATAGCCTCCTTGGCGTTGGCGAGATTGCGGATAGTATGATAAACCTAACCTCCTTCGAGGTGAAGGGCGATTCAGGCGTTAAGGCAACTGGCAAGATCGTTCTCGATAGAGAGAATATCCGCAGAACTATGCTGAACCTCTCTGGAGAGGCTAGTATAATGGGGATGACTAGTAAATTTGCTGTTAGAGGAATGTTATCTAAACCGATCTTTACTCTACAGTAAACTCGTTTATATTGCGTATCGCTGCGTTATTTTTTAAAACTAAATCCTCATGTACTTCTATGTACACTCTGGTTTAGTTTTAAAAAGCCGCCTTGCGCTACATCAATCTAAACGAATTTACATATAAGGAGCAGCTTATGTTGATGAATACTTATGCACCGTACAATTACAGATTCATTAAGGGCGAAGGGACATACCTTTACGACGATACAGGCAAGCGGTATATAGATTTCGGTTGCGGCATATCGGTGTCGAACCTAGGGCATGGTAATCCGCATCTGCTAAACTGTTTAAAGGGGCAGGCGGATAAACTGTGGCATACCTCTAATCTATTTCCTAATAAGATAGTAGAGGATCTGGCAGAGCGTATCTCCAAGGCGTCGTTTGGCGGCAAGGTATTCTTCTGCAACTCTGGCGCAGAGGCGAACGAGGGAGCTATAAAGCTTGCACGTATCTACAATAATAAGGTGCATGCTGGCGCAAAGCCTAGAATTATTACAATGAACGATGGCTTCCACGGCAGAACCTATACCACTTTGAGTGCTACAGCACAGAAGAAGGTTCAGAGCGGCTTCGAGCCGATCGCTCCATTCTTTACATATGCGCCGTACAACGATATCGCTACAGTGGAGAGTGAGCTATCAAAGGGCGATGTTTGCGCCGTTATGCTAGAGCTTTATCAGGGTGAATCTGGCGTTCTGCCTGCTAATATTGAATATGTAAAAAAGTTACGAGAGTTGGCGGATAAATACAAGGCACTCCTGATCTTCGATGAGGTGCAAACAGGCTTTGGGCGTACAGGGAAGCTCTTTGCGTATGAGCATTTCGGCGTTACCCCTGATATAATGACGATGGCGAAGGCGATCGCAAACGGTCTTCCTATGGGTGCGTTCGCCGCAAAGCCAGAGATTGCTGATCTATTCACCCCAGGCACGCACGGTAGCACCTTCGGCGGGAACCTCCTCGCATGTGCGGTGGCGCACGGGGTGCTGGATATTATGCTGGCAGATGGATTTCTGAATAGTGTTACAGAGAAGGGGCTAGCATTTCAGCTTATGTTGAAGAAGCGATTAGAGATCCTGGAGGCAAGCGTGCGAGGGAAGGGCTTGATGGTGGGCGTAGAGCTGCCGATACTCAATAAGGATTTTATAAGAAAGGCGTTAGATGAGGGGCTAGTGTTGATCGCTGGTGGCGAAAAGTCTGTAAGATTTTATCCACCGTTAACTGCGACGATGGACGAGCTTGAGCAGGGTGCAAATATTGCAGAAAAGGTAATGAGGTCATTTCTATGAAACGAGATTTTTTAACTATTTTGGATCGAGATACAGAGGAGCTACGTCAGCTCATCCATAACGCTATAGAGCTGAAAAAGCAGCGATATACAGTGCCAAACAAACATTTACAGGGCAAGAGTATTGCGCTGATCTTCGAAAAATCCTCTACACGCACAAGGGTATCGTTTGAGGTGGGTGTGACGGAGCTTGGCGGCTATCCGCTCTTTCTATCCTCTGCTGATATACAGCTTGGCAGGGGGGAGAGTGTGAAGGATACAGCGCGAGTGCTATCACGCTACGTGTCGGGCATTATGATCCGCACTTATGGTCATAGCAAGGTAGAGGAGCTTGCAAAGTACGCCTCTATCCCTGTAATAAATGGCTTGACAGACGAGTTTCACCCATGCCAAATTATGGCAGATGTTATGACTGCGTATGAGCGGTTTAATACATTTGACAAGATAAAGGTAGCGTATATCGGTGATGGCAATAATATCGCCCATTCGTGGCTAAATGCTGCGGCACGCTTCGGCTTCGAGCTTGCTATCGCCTCTCCTGTGGGCTGTGAACCGAATAAAGAGTTTGTAAAGACCGCTATGGATGAGGCGAAAAAGACAGGTGGCAAGATCGTCGTCACCTCTGACCCGAAGGTGGCTGTAATCGGCGCACATGTGGTGACTACCGATGTGTGGGCGAGTATGGGGCAGGAGTCCGACGCCGCTCGCAAGGCTGAAATTTTGGCTCCGTATCAGGTAAATAGAGGGTTAATGTCTCTTGCTTCGCCAGAGGCGATCTTTATGCACTGCCTCCCAGCCCACCTAGGCGAAGAGGTCACGGAGGAGCTGTTTGAATCAAAAGCTTCGGTCGTTTTTGACGAGGCGGAAAATAGATTGCACGTGCAGAAGGCGATAATGGTGGATACCTATCGATAGAAGGGGCAACGCAAGGTTTCCCCTTCTACCATCCCCTTCCTTTGGGGATTCGTTGCGGCGGCGCATGTCCGCCTGCACTCAACTTTAGAATATTTTGGGGGTTATTATATATGAGTACTCGTGATAAAGTTGTATTGGCATATTCTGGTGGGCTCGACACATCTGTGATCTTGAAATGGCTTGATCTGCAAGGCTATGATGTTGTAGCGTTTGTGGCAGATGTTGGGCAGGGTGATGATCTATCGGTGCTAGAGGCAAAGGCGAAAGCTAGCGGCGCAAAGGAGTTTTTCATCGGCGATCTGAAAGAGGAGTTCGTAAGAGATTTCGTATTCCCTTCGATTCAGTTTAACGCCCTCTATGAGGGTAGATATATGCTTGGCACCTCCCTTGCTCGCCCGATCATTGCGAAGGGGCTTGTGGATATAGCTCATAAGACTGGTGCAAAGTATATTGCACACGGTGCTACAGGTAAAGGTAACGATCAGGTGCGCTTCGAGCTGACGATGGCGGCTCTCGACCCAGAGCTAAAGGCTATCGTGCCTTGGCGTATCCCCGAGTTCTTCAATAAGATCAAGGGGCGTGTAGAGGCGATGGAGTTTGCTCAGGAGCATGGGATCCCTGTGAAGGCTACTGTAAAGAAGCCGTGGTCTAGCGATGAAAACGTCCTTCATATCAGCTTTGAAGCTGGCATACTGGAGGATCCTGCCGCTACGCCGCCAGTGGAGATGTTTGAATACTCTGTCAGCCCTAAAGACGCTCCAGATAAAGGGGAGATCATCGAGCTTGATTTTGAGAAGGGTATAGCTGTTAAACTTAACGGTAAAACACTTTCGCCATATAATATGCTGATGGAGCTGAATAAGATCGGCGGACGCAACGGCGTAGGACGTATCGATATGGTGGAGAGCCGCTATGTGGGGATGAAATCTCGTGGCGTATATGAGACTCCAGGCGGAGCGATCCTGATATCCGCTCACAGAGATTTAGAGGGGCTAACCCTTGAGGGGAGCGTGATTCAGCTGAAAGAGACGCTTATGCCAAGATTCGCCGAGCGTGTCTATTCAGGCTATTGGTACTCATCAGAGATGGAGTGTATGCTTGCGCTACTGAATGAGTCGCAAAAGTATGTGACTGGCAAGGTAAAGCTGGAGCTATATAAAGGGAACATTACGATACTATCTCGCTCGTCGGATTATTCATTATACAATATGAAAGTTGTATCGATGGATGACGATGGTGGGGCGTATAATCAGGCGGACGCGAGCGGATTTATTAAGCTGCATGCGCTACCGCTTGTTGCTAACGCACGTCGTAAAAAATAATTTATTCTGGATTGCGGATCGAGTCCGCAATGACGTGTTTTTTAAAGTTTGTCGAAGGAATAGAAACTTGTTTAGATTGATGTAGCGCAAGGCGGCTTTTCAAAACTAAACCGCAGTGTACTTGTTGGTACATGAGGATTTAGTTTTGAAAAATAACGCAGCGATACGCAATATAAACGAGTTTCAAGGGAGAAGTAATGTACTTTCAAGACGTAATATTAAATTTGCAAAGATATTGGGCTAATTATGGATGTTTAGTCTATCAGCCGTACGATATAGAGGTGGGAGCAGGGACATTTAACCCTGCAACCTTCCTGATGTGTCTAGGGCCAGAGCCGTGGAACGCCGCATATGTGGAGCCTAGCCGCCGCCCAACAGATGGCAGATACGGCGAGAATCCAAACCGTTTGCAGCACTACTATCAGTTTCAGGTGGCTTTGAAACCGTCGCCAGATAATATTCAGGAGCTTTATCTGAATAGCCTCAAGGCTCTTAATATCGATCCGCTACAGCACGATATACGCTTTGTGGAGGATGATTGGGAGTCGCCAACGCTTGGTGCGTGGGGGCTTGGCTGGGAGGTATGGCTAGATGGTATGGAGATTACGCAGTTTACATACTTTCAGCAGGCTGGCGGTATAGATCTGAAACCTGTCACAGGCGAGATCACCTACGGACTTGAACGAATTACGATGTACCTGCAAGGGGTAAACTCTGTCTACGATATAAAGTGGAATAAGAACGTCACCTACGGTCAGGTTTATCACCAGAACGAGGTGCAATACTCGAAACATAACTTTGAAAAGGCGGATGTAGCTATGCTCTTCCAGCTCTTTGATATGTATGAGAAGGAGTGCAAACACCTCGTGGGTGAGGGGCTTGTGCTTCCTGCGTACGATTATACATTGAAGTGTAGCCATGCATTTAACCTATTGGATGCACGCAATGCTATCTCTGTAACGGAGCGTACAGGCTATATTGGCAGGGTGCGAGCTATGGCGAAGATGTGTGCGGAGCGGTTTGTGGCGCTGCGTGAGGAGATGGGACATCCACTGTTGGCTAAGTAAATTTGACAATCTGTATAACCTATGCTACCTTATGGTAGAATTTGTATAGAAGGAGAATTGAGATGAAAAAGGTGATCATAATATCAGCTATTGCGATACTTACAGCGTTTGGCTGTGCCCCTAAAGAGGAGATTGTCCAGCCAGTTGCCAACCAGTGCTTCGTTGGTGCGCCAGAGTGGGTTATTCTGGGTGGAGCAGAGGGCGGATTGACAGCTGTTGGTGCTGCGCAGCTCTCTAAAGCTGGCATTCAGTTTGCACGCACAGCGGCAGTTGCAAACGCTAGAGATGAGATGGCTCGCTCTATAAGCGTAAAGGTGAACAATATGCTGAAAGATTTCACACAGGTGACAGGTATCGGCGACGATGAAACTGTCGATAAAGTTACCTCTAGTGTATCTAAACAGCTCGCAAGCCAGACTTTATCTGGTACAACGCAGCGTGCTATGTGGCAGTCGCCATGCAACGAGCTATATGTGCTTATCGCCTCTGACCCACGTGTGGTTCAAGAGTTTTTGAAAAGCTCTATAACATCTAGCTACGGCAACGAGAACGCCTTATGGCAAGAGTTTCAGGCACAGAAAGCTCAGGATGAGTTGGATGCTGCTATCGAGGCAGAGTTTCCAAGATAATAAAATTCCCCAACGCTTGCGAAGGGGAATTCCGAATATACAGTCTTTAATTCCTTATTGAATTTTGCCCCCTACTACTGTAATATAGTAGTGAGGGGCAAATCGATGATCATAGACAAATTCAACAAAAAACTTCAATCAATCAAGAGGCGTGGAGAGATATTTGAGGGTAAATATCTTGATACCGTCATAAATATCTTGCGAGACGTTCGAGAGAACGGCGATCGTGCTGTGCTTAGCTATACCAGCAACTTTGATCGCTTTGAGTGCAATGCAGAAGATCTCTTAATCAGCAAGCAGGAGATCGAATCTGCTTGGGAGAGTCTACCGCAAGATCTTAAAACAGCATTAATCACAGCTAAAGAGCGGATCACCTCCTTTCATGAAAAGCAGTGGGAGCGCAGCTGGACGTATAACGATAATGGCGTGATGTTAGGGCAGCAGATCACCCCTCTGGAGCGAGTAGGGGTCTATGTGCCTGGGGGCAAGGCGTCGTATCCGTCGAGCGTGCTGATGAATGTGATCCCTGCAAAGGTTGCAGGTGTGAATGAGGTTGTGATGGTCACTCCTACGCCAGGTGGCGTTGTGAACCCTGTCGTGCTTGCGGCGGCGCACCTTGTGGGAGTTGATAAGGTATATCGGATTGGTGGGGCGCAAGCGGTGGCGGCACTGGCATATGGCACAGATACGATCCCTAAAGTCGATAAGATCGTAGGTCCTGGGAATATCTATGTTGCTTTGGCGAAGAAGATGGTTTTTGGCACCGTTGATATAGATATGATGGCAGGGCCTAGCGAGATATTGGTGATAGCTGATGAATCGTGCAACCCTGCATGGGTAGCGGCGGATATGCTGTCGCAGGCAGAGCATGATGAGCTTGCTTCTGCGATAGCAATCACTACATCGCATGCTGTGGCAGAAAAGATAGAGGCGGAGGTGGAGCGTCAGCTTGCAGTACTGCCTCGTCAACAGATCGCTGAGCAGTCGATCAGGAATTTTGCCGCTATAATAGTTGTAGACTCGCTCGTTGAGGCGTGTGACGTTGCCAATGAGATTGCGCCAGAACATCTTGAGTTATGCGTTGATTCGCCACTCGAGCTACTGAAATATATCAAACATGCTGGAGCTATATTTTTGGGGCATTATACCCCAGAGGCCGTGGGGGATTACTTTGCTGGCCCCAACCACGTCCTCCCCACTGGCGGATCAGCGCGATTTTTCTCACCTTTAGGTGTATACGATTTCATAAAGCGCTCCAGCCTTATATATTACGACAAAGAGAGCCTTGTGGCACATGCAGACATGATCTCATCTATCGCTTATATTGAAGATTTACGTGGACACAGCTTTTCAGCACTGACTAGAAAAAATGACTAAACAAAGCTTTTTCAGCGCCCTATCCTTCTTAACGATCATACGAT
>JAITWF010000003.1 GCA_031285415.1 Deferribacteraceae bacterium | reverse complement strand
GATCCGCCTCTGGTGTCGAGATCGGAGTCAGATTAAACTTCTCTACAAGTACATTCAGAATGTTTGGCGATATAAACGCTGGCAGGCTTGGTCCAATATAGATATTTTTAATACCTAATGCCAAGAGCGTAAGCAGGATACAGACCGCTTTCTGCTCGTACCACGAGAGTACTAGCGTGAGTGGTAGTTCATTTACGGAGCAGTTGAACGCCTCCGATAGAGCTACAGCCACCTTGATTGCGCTATATGCGTCGTTGCACTGCCCCATATCCATAATACGAGGAAGACCGCCGATCTCGCCGATGTTTAGGTCGTTAAAACGATATTTGCCGCACGCTAAGGTTAATATTACAGTATCTTTCGGTGTCTGTTTTACAAAATCGGTATAGTAGTTTCTGCCTGGTTTTGCGCCGTCGCAGCCGCCGACTAGGAAGAAGTGCTTGATAGCTCCACCCTTTACAGCGTCGATCACCTTATCTGCTACAGAGAGCACTGTGTCCTGTGCAAAACCTGTCAATAGCGTATCGCCGCCATTTATCCCTGTCATCTTGTGCGTTTCGTTATATCCGCCAAGCTCAAGAGCTTTATTTATCACAGGTGTGAAATCTTTATTATCGTCTATATGCACAAGCTCTGGATACGATACCACCGATGTGGTGAATACTCGATCCTGATAGCTAGCCTTCACAGGCATGAGGCAGTTGGTGGTAAATAAGATCGGTGCTGGCAGATTTGCGAATTCGCTCTGCTGATTCTGCCAAGCTGTGCCAAAGTTCCCCTTTAGGTGTGCATGCTTCTTTAGCTCTGGATATGCGTGTGCTGGGAGCATCTCCGAGTGGGTGTAGATGTTTATCCCCTTTCCAGCGGTCTGCTCGAGGAGTAGCTGTAGATCTTTTAGATCATGCCCTGATATCACTATAAAAGGCCTTGCCTCGATATTGCAGCTGACAGCGGTTGGGGTAGGTTTACCGTATGCACCAACGTTTGCGTCGTTTAAGAGTGCCATGCACTGTAGGTTAACGTTTCCAAGCTCCATCACAAGCCCTAGTAGCTCGTCGGCAGATACGTCAGAGCCGATAGCAGCAAGCCCTTTATAGAAGAAGCCGTTAACGGTATCATCTGATTTGCCTAGCATGCGTGCATGGTGTGCGTACGCCGCCATCCCTCGCATACCGAATAGGAGTAGCGATTTAAGGGAGCGAATATCTTCGTTATCTGTCCATAGCTTGTTCATATCGTATATGTTGCTACCAGAGCCGATCTGCTCCTTTAATGTTTCATCGTTGAAGCTAACGTTTGTGATAGTGGTGAATAGCCCATCTATTATAGCTTTATCTTTATCTGGTGTGCGGCTGCCCTTTGCAAGCTCTATGAGTTTGCCGGTGAGGTCGTCTTGCAAATTAGAGGTACTCTCCTTCTTGCCGCAGGCACCGCTCGTTGTGCAGGCAACCCCTTTAACGGTCTGCTCGCATTGAAAACAAAACATTGACATAGTTATCTCCTATTGATCTAGTTAAGCATATATACTATAATAAAAATATTAATTCAGTTGTATATCCAACGTAAGGGTAATTTTTTGAATAAAATCTTTCGAAATGTTAAAGACAACCCTCTCTTCCAGGGGATCGCCTACACCGATTTTAATGCTATGCTTGAGTGCATGTCTGCAAAGGTGAGATCGTTTAATCGAGACGAGGTGATACTGCTCTCTGGCGATAATGTGAAGTTTGTGGGGCTAGTACTATCGGGCAGTGTGCATGTTATCAAAGAGGATCTTCATGGCAGGGTGACAATTCTGGATGAGATTGGCGTATCGGGTGCATTTGGCGAAGTCTTTGCCTGTGCTGGGGTGTCGCACAGCCCAGTTACTGTTATCGCAGTGGAGGACTCAGAGATCCTCACGATAGATTATCGGCGAATTATCACGGCGTGCAGCTCTGCATGCCAATTTCATGTTGCACTTATCGGGAATATGCTGCGGCTTATCGCAAGTAAAAATTTGCTATTGAATCAAAAGATCGATATACTATCAAAACGCACTACTAGAGAGAAGCTGCTACACTTTTTTGATATACACAGAGGGGCGGCTTCAAAGTTTACGATCCCATACAACCGTGAGGAGCTTGCGCACTATCTCTGCGTCGACCGCAGTGCAATGTCCTCCGAGCTTTGCAAGATGAGAGATGAGGGATTGATAACGTTTAATAAGAATCAATTTGAAATAAAATAGAGGTATTGCATGGATTTAACTGTTAAAGAGAAGAACTATCTGATCTTTGAGCTTAGTAAACTGACCACAAAGGATAGTCGGCCGTATCTGCGCCTTGTTCTGTCGGACGATTCTGGTACGCTGATCAATGGGATCATGTTTGATAGTAATAAACTAACCTTTGATCCGAAGAAGGGCGACCTTGTAGCGGTATCTGCCACATATCAGCAGTATAATAATCAATCGCAGCTAAAGGTGAATGAGATGTACTTCGTCTCCGCAATGGGTGCAGAGGCGTTTTTGCCTAAAAGTAAACAAGATCCGAAGGAGATGGCTGAATCTTTGAAGCAGACCACGCAGAAACATGTTACCGACGAGTGGCTGTCTAAGTTGATTGAGACATTCTATAACGATACCGCTACGTGGGAGCGGTTTACATATATGCCAGCGGCAAAGAGTATGCATCACGCCTATATACATGGGCTTTTGGAGCATACCTTGGGGGCGGTGCGCATTGCAGCGCAGGTCTGCCCACTATATCCGAAGGTGAATAAAGATCTGGTGATAGCTGGCGCACTCTTCCACGATATCGGCAAGGTGAAGGAGCTTGATACCTCTGCTGGATTTGAGTACAGCGATGAGGGGAAACTTCTTGGGCATATCACACAAGGATACACGATGTTGGTCGATTATATAAGCACGATAGAGGGCTTCCCTGTTGCATTACGTCAACATCTGCTGCATATGATATTGAGCCACCATGGAAGCCTAGAGTTCGGCTCGCCGCAGGTGCCAAAGAGCAGCGAAGCGATACTACTGAACTTTGTGGATGATATGGACGCTAAACTAAATGCAGTATCGTCGATCTTGGGTAGAGAGGATATCCCCGAGGGGGGCTGGAGTTCGTACGATAAACTGCTGGAAAGGCAGCTGTATATGCCGCCGAAATATTAGCTGGGAGGGCGAGCGAACCTCGCCCCTACATAACGGCAATGTACGCATTTTCGTAGGGGTGGGGTCTGCCCACCCTTTCGTTATTTCTTTAAGATCTGCAACAACTCCAACGGTATCGGAATAATCGTTGCGTTCCCCTTGCCAGATATATCGGATAGGGTCTGCAAATATCGTAATTGCAATGTTATCGGGTTTGATTCCATAATAGCGGACGCCTCAGAGAGCTTCGTTGCCGCTTCGTATTCACCTTCGGCGTTGATAATCTTCGCTCTACGCTCTCTCTCCGCCTCTGCCTGACGTGCCATAGCCTTCTGCATATCTGCTGGCAGGTCGATATGTTTCACCTCAACGGAGCTAACCTTGATCCCCCACGGCTCGGTCTGGTGGTCGATCACGCTCTGTAGCTCGATATTAATCTTATCTCTATTAGCCAGTAGGTCATCAAGCTCAAACTGCCCAACGATACTTCTAAGGGTCGTTTGTGATAGCTGGCTAGTAGCATAATATACATCCTCGACTGCAAGTATAGACTTGTCAGGGGCGATAACTCTAAAGTAGACAACGGCACTAACTTTGACGGAGACGTTATCACGAGTGATAATATCCTGTGCAGGTACATCCATAACGATCGTACGCAGATTTACACGCACCATACGCTCGATATACGGTATCAATATGATAAGGCCAGGCCCACGCACAGAGGCGTATCTACCAAGTCTAAACACTACAGCTCTCTCATACTCCTGCAATATTTTAACACTTGCGAAAAGTAGCGACGCTACTATAATAACAATAAACATTAACACTGGTATAAATCCCATATTGACCTCCACGGCATAAAGTGCAATATTATAGTATAAACATCTAGGAGTAAACAATTAAATGTTAAAGAGCATGACTGGGTTCGGTCGAACTGTAGCCTCTAACGAATTGTGTGATATAAAGGTCGAGATTAAAAGCATTAATAGCAAATATAACGATATAACTGTGCGTCTGCCTAGGGTACTGTCTGCCATGGAGATCCCTATCCGCTCTATCGTGCAGGATAAACTTGTGCGTGGCAAGATCGATGTGTCGATCGAGGCTCGCTTTAATAAACCTGTGCAAACGCCAGTCTTGAACCGTCAGCAGTACGTATCTAGCATGAACGTGCTTGAGCAGATGAAAACGCTTGGCGGATTGAACGACGAGATCACTCTAAGCCATCTATTAGGCTTTGCAGATCTAGTGGAGTATAGCTTTGCAACAGACTTGAATGAGCTTGAAAATCTATTAAAAACCGTTGTGTCTGAGTGTGCCGACGATCTAGATCGCATGCGTATTGCAGAGGGTTCTAATCTGCGCCGCAATATAATTATACACCTGAATACAATCGATCAGCTTGCCAAAAGGGTGGACGCCGCCAAAGATGATATATTTATGTATTGGGTCGATCGATTTAAGGTGAAGGTCGCAGAGCTTGTGAACTCAAGCGATTACAACGATCGGATAATCCAAGAGGCTGCCATATATGCCGAGAAGGCAGATATCAAAGAGGAGCTTGCCAGAATATTTTCACACCAGCAACAGTTTAGAGGTGTGATGGACATTGAGTTTCCATGCGGAAAGAAGCTTGACTTTCTATGTCAGGAGATGTATCGAGAGTGGAATACAATCGCTTCAAAGAGTTCTAAGGTTGATATAATAAATGCTGTTGTCGAGGCAAAATCGGCTGTCGATAGTATTCGAGAGCAAATACAAAATATAGTGTAGGTTGAGATGAGAAAGGGCAGATTGTTTGTTGTAAGTGCGCCAAGTGGTTCTGGTAAGACAACTCTATGCAGGATGTTGTTGGATAAGTTTAATACATTATCGTATTCGGTGTCTCACACCACTCGTGCTGCACGTGCTGGCGAGGTAGATGGAGAGAGCTACTTCTTTGTGGATAAGAATAAATTCAATGAAATGATCGATAAAGATGATTTCCTGGAATATGCTTTTGTACATGATAACTTATACGGCACATCTAAAAGTATGATAGAATCGATGCTAGCCTCTGGCAAAGATATCCTTCTGGATATCGACCCACAGGGGGCTATGCAGCTAAAGAGTAAGATCTCGTACGGTATCTATATATTTATTGTGCCGCCATCGATATCAGAGCTGAAAGAGAGGCTCATTAAACGTAACGATACCGACGCCCTAGATCTGCGCATGCATAATGCTACGCAGGAGATGATGTATGTAAAAGAGTACGATTACCTCGTGGTAAATAAAGAGCTAGAGAGGGCATTTAACGAACTCTCTTCGATTTATGTTGCAGAGGGGTGCCGTACTAATGTAGTATCGAATATAAATTCGCTTTGTGATATAAATCATTAATGTAGGGGTGGGGTCAGCCCACCCAATATCAAGGAGATACAGTCAAAATGCCCTTATTAGACATTGAAAAAGCAATTCAGAAGGAATCTATCGGC
>JAITWF010000066.1 GCA_031285415.1 Deferribacteraceae bacterium | reverse complement strand
GTATTAATTTTTTTTGCCCATCTCTTGCATGATGAAATCGTAAGCAGATTGCGCAGTGATCGTCGCTCCGCCGCCCTTTAGCTTATCGATATACTCATCCATCTTCTCTTTGATCTCCTGCTCGTCAGCTTCATCAGCCAGATCCTCTGGTATGAAGGTATCAACAGCGTCTTGAAGGTATGAAAGATCGCCATTAAGCATTGGTACTAGACTTTCCAGAGCAGTCTTAACCTCTGTTTCAGTTAAATTATCAAATATATTTACGATATAGTTTGGATCCTCTTCATCGAAGCTAACGTTATCTATCCCTGCCAACGGTGTACTGGCAAGAGCTGGCAGTAGCCCATTCGTCATATCTGTGATAGACATCAGAACTTTCATCGCCGATGCAATCCCTGCAACGGTTACGAGATCTTCATCGTTAGTAGTATTGTTATCTGGATCTGTCATGCCGAGTATCTTATTGTACAAAGGCATCTTTTGGGTCTGTATCTCATCGCCAGTAAGGTTTCTGCTATCACCCTGCAAGCTACTGATTATCGCCCCTGTAGAGAGGTTATCCTCAAAAAAGTTTGAAATATTTGCCAGAACGTCAAACTTTGTCTGACCGAGCCAAGCAAGTGATAAAAGATACTTCTCCCTTGAGCTGAGATCGCCGTATGTGGCATTGTCGCCACGCTCTAACTTTGATACTATAAAGTCGTAATCTTTATCGTTCAGTGCCGCCTCAAGATCAACCTGCTTCGCCTTATTTGAACCATCGTCTGCAAGTGTATCTTCCATTAGATTGTCGCCGCAAGCTACAGCAAAAACCGACAATAATAGGAACATTGCTAACTTTTTTATCATATCTCTCCTCCTAGACCTCTATTTTTCAGTACATTGTATACTATATTTTAATATTTACAAGATGAATATGAAAAGAGGGTTAAACGTTGCCTATAAATTTAACCTCTTCCTCCAGCATCACCTTCGTTTTTATAAATACGGTTTTCTTCACATGCGTGATCAGGTTGTATATATCAGAGGAGGTGGCGTCGCCAAGATTTACTATAAAGTTCGCATGCTTCTCCGATACCTGTGCGCCGCCGATCGTATACCCCTTTAATCCACACTGCTCGATAAGTGTGCCAGCGAAGTTGCCAGTAGGGCGTTTAAAGACCGAGCCGCAGCTTGGATAGTTTAATGGCTGTTTTTCCGTGCGCTGTTTCAAGATCTCTTTTCGTTTAGCTAAGATTGTATCTTTATCGCCAGGGGTAAGGGTTATATCAACGCCTAATACTAGCTTGCCTAGTAATCCATCCGCTTTTCTGTAGTCGAATAGTGCTTCATCGTTGGTATACACCCTTTCCATTAGAGTGCCATCCTCTAGCGTAAGCACATTTATACGAGTGACGATATCTTTCATCTCGGTACCGTACGCCCCAGCGTTCATCTTGACGGCTCCGCCCACTGTGCCTGGGATACCAGAGAGCGCCTCCATCCCTGCAAGCCCCTGTTCGGCGGCGTATAGGATGGCGTCGTTTAAAAGTACTCCAGCCCCGATCAGTAGATGATTGCCGCTTCGTAGGCATGTTTTTTCAAAATCTCGCAGACAGATGATAAGCCCATCGTAGCCGTTATCAGATACTAAGATATTGGCACCGTAGCCGATCACCTCGTGCGGTAGTTTCATGGAATCTGCCCAAACGAGTGCCGTTTTGAGTTCCTGTGTATCTTTAGGACGTATAAAGTATCGAGCCTGCCCCCCTGTGCGGTAGGTGCAATACTCGTGTAGCGATTCGTGTTCAGTAAAGTTGCTCATTTGCTAATCTTATTTCCTTCAAGGCTACTGTGGCAGCCGCATTTAATCTCGGTATCGAGTTTCAGATATTTTTTGAAGATATCTTTTAGTTTATTATTTGATTTCGCCATAATCTTTGTAACGTGGTCGGTATCGAGTGGTTCATTAGAGACCCCTGCGGCGTAGTTTGTGATCACGCTGACGCTTGCGTAGCAGATCTGTAGCTCTCTAGCGAGGGTACACTCTGGAAAGATCGTCATTCCGACCATATCGGCACCTAATATCTTATACGCCATAATCTCGGCGGCAGTTTCGTATCTAGGGCCGTTTGTGCAGACGTACACGCCAGCTTTATGCACCTTTACATCGGCTTTCTTTGCGGCGTGCAGTAGCTTTTTGCGTGTGTCGGGGCAGAAGGGGGAGGTGAGGTCGACGTGGTAGATCTCGTCGTTGTCGAAGTATGTACTTGCTCTTCCAGATGTGAAGTCGATTGCGTTATCGGTTATCACTATATCGCCAGGGGCAAAGTTGCCGTTTATGCCGCCAGTTGCGGTGAATGCGATGATTCTCTCGACTCCAAGCTCTTTAAACCCATGGATATTGGCTCTATAGTTGATAGAGTGGGGGGCTTTATCGTGTTTTAAACCGTGTCTAGGTAGAAAATATATCTCATGTTCGCCGTAGCTGTATTTAAAGTATTTATCAGATGGCTCGCCGTACGGCGTTGAGATCGTTAACTCCTCTGCCTCACCTAGCCAGTCGATATTGTAGAAGCCTGAACCTGCTATTAACCCTATCTTCATGCTCTCCTCCGATAAAACCGTTTATATTGCGCACTGCGTTGTTGTTTTTTAAAACTAAATCCTCATGTACCATTAAGTACACTGCGGTTTAGTTTTAAAAAGCCGCCTAGCATTGCATCAATCTAAACGGTTTTTGCTTTATTGTGTCTCCTCGGTAGATTCTTGTTTCTTTTAAATGTTATCATTCGCACCGCAATCACGACCACTGCGGTGATTAGAATGCTTAACGTGCTATTAAAATTAATCTTGTTAAACCCTAAAAATATGATAGCTCCAAGGATACTTGCCGAGGCGTACACCTCTTTGCTTAGCACGAATGGGATCTCGTTTGCAAGCACGTCTCTGATCATTCCACCACCTGTGCTTGTGAGGACGGCGCATAGGATGACGGCATACCAGCCAAGCCCTGCGCTTATCGCCTTTGTGGCACCGATAACGGTGAAAACACCCAGCCCAACTGCATCCATCCATATAAGATACTTCATCTTCTGCTCTACTCGATTGTTGAACAGAAAAACTAATACCACCGCCGCAACCGTTACATATAGGTAGTTTGGATCGTTAAAGATAAAGGGCGAGGTATTTAACATCATATCTCGTATAGTGCCGCCGCCGCAAGCGACCACGAAGGCAAGCACGAAATATCCGTATAGATCCATCTCTTTGCGCACCCCAAGTAGTGCGCCGCTGATCGCAAAGGCGAAGGTGCCGAGAAGATCAAAAAAGTAGATAAACGTCATGCCTTCTCCAGATGTATCGTTCTCTCGCACTGCGCCGCCATAGCCGTATCGTGGGTGACGATAACAACCGCCACGCCAAGGCTTTTTAGCCCAAATAACATCTCCTGCACTATATCGCTATTGGTGCGATCGAGGTTGCCAGTCGGCTCATCTGCAAGGATCATCGATGGGTTATTCATCAACGCCCTTGCAACGGCAACTCTCTGCTGCTCGCCGCCAGAAAGCTCCTTCGGGTGGTGAGTAGCTCTATCAGCTAGCCCCACGCTCTTTAAAAGCTCGATAGCTCTATCTTTGCACTCTGTCTGCCCCTTGCCAGCAAGGAGGGAGGGGATCATAATATTTTCAACGGCGGAGAAATCGTCTAGCAGGTAGTGAAACTGAAACACAAAGCCGATCTTCTCGTTGCGATACCGATCAAGCCCTGTGCTATTGAGTTTATATATATCGGTGCCGTCAAAGAGCACCTCGCCAGAGGTAGGGCGATCGAGACCGCCGATTATATGCATTAATGTTGACTTGCCCGCTCCAGATTGCCCTGTAATGGCTAAAACTTCCCCTTTATTTATGGTGAGGTTTATGCCGTTTAGCACCTGCAACGAGCCGTAGCTCTTTGTGATATTCTTTAGCTCAATCATTTCTGATAGCCTCGATAGGGTCGGTTTTAGCGGACATTCTAGCAGGAACTATCGACGCAATATACGTTATCGCCACTGCGCACACCGTCACTATTATGAAGATCTCTGGCGATAGCGTGATCGGTATCGTATCGGAGTTGTAGATCTCCTTCGGCAGTGTGATTATCTTAAAGTTCATCAGTATTAACGCTATTATTAACGCCAAGATATTCCCTAAGATAGTGCCTGCGGTGCCTATTATAAGCCCCTGCCGCACAAATGCCTTGCGGATAAGCTTTTCAGAGCCACCCATAGCACGGATTATCGCTATATCTTTGCGTTTATCCTTCACCGTCACCGTTATCATGCTGACGATATTAAACGACGCAACTACGATTATGAGTGTTAATATAACGAACATCGCATACTGCTCTAGCTTTAGGGCGGCAAAGAGGCTCTCATTCATACTAAGCCAATCTCGTACCCAATACGTTGCGCCTGTAAGCTCGCCATTATTGAGTGATAGCTGCAACTGCGACGCTACCTCCGACGACTTATCAGGATGGCTAAGGGTTACAGTTACTGCGCTCACGTTATCGCCCATTATAAAGAAGTTTTGGGCGTCGGTGAGGTTCATATATGCTAAGGTACGGTTATGTTCGTAGATCCCTGTGTCGAAGTAGCCAACCACCTTCATCTTCTGCATTTTAGGGATTATGCCGAATGCACCCCTCGTCATAGTGGGGCTGATTATCGTTATCTCTCTGCCAGGGATCAGCCCCTGAGAGTACATCAGCTCCTTGCCGATCAGTATCGTCGGCATATCGTCGCTATTAAGCTCTGCTAGAGAGCCACGTATTATGGTGCTTTCAAGGAGTCCAGAGCGTGCCTCTATTTCAGGGTCGATACCACGCACTAAAACGCCACTGACGGTGTTCTCCTTCGAGATCATCGCCTGCCCGATGGCGAGTGGGGCGACGCTATGCACATATTTGGTTTTGCTGATATTATCGATCAATGCGCGCCACTCCGCAAGCGGCTGTGCATCCATCCGTGTGATTACAATGTGAGGGTTAGCCCCAAGGAATTTGGATTTGAGGCTATCGGTGAATCCGTCCATAACGCTCACAACGGTGATAAGGGTCGCTACACCTAGCATAACCCCTACCACAGATGTGATCGATAAAAACGATAGCAGTTTATTACTCTTTCTCGCTTTTAAAAATCTCGATGCAAACAGATTCTCAAGGGAGCGCATTATTCCCACTCAATAGTTGCAGGCGGTTTCGAGCTTATATCGTATACAAGCCTGTTTATATGCGGTACTTCGTTTATAATCCTATTGGATATCGTAGCAAGCACCTCGTATGGGATCCTCGCCCAATCAGCTGTAACGGCGTCTACGCTATTGATAGCACGGAATACGCAGGCGTTGTCGTAGGTGCGCTTATCGTTCTTAACGCCAACGGTTTTAACTGGGAGTAGGGCGCAGAACGCCTGCCAGATCTCACGATAAAGTCCAGCTTTTTTAAGCTCCTCTATAGCTATATGATCTGCGTGGCGCAGAATATCGCAACGCTCCTTTGTAACTTCGCCTAGTATACGCACCGCAAGCCCTGGCCCTGGGAATGGGTGGCGGTAGATAAGCTCTTCACTGAATCCAAGCTCCAATCCAGCCTTGCGCACCTCATCTTTGAAGAGATCTCGCAGCGGCTCCAGAAGCTGAAACTTCATATCTTCAGGCAGTCCGCCAACGTTGTGATGGCTCTTCACCGCCACAGCCTTGCCCCCTACCGATATAGACTCCATAATATCAGGGTAGATAGTGCCTTGCGCTAGGAAGTCAAACTTGCCAGCTTTGTTGGCCTCATCTTCGAATACTCGAATGAATAGCTCGCCGATGATCTTGCGCTTCTGCTCAGGATCGGTTACACCCTTTAAAGCGGAAAGGAAACGCTCTTCGGCGTTTACATGCACTAGTGTAGCTTTAAACTCGTCTCTAAACGCCTTTACCACTAGGTCTGCTTCGTTTAGCCGCATTAATCCAGTGTCTACGAATACGCACACTAGCTGATCGCCGATAGCTCTATGTATGAGGGCGGCTGTAACGGCTGAATCAACGCCACCAGATAGTCCGCACAGCACACGTTTATCGCCGACGACCTCTTTTATCCGTTTCACTTCATCTTCAACGAAGCTGCTCGGAGTCCAGTCGCACTTGCAGTTGCACTTATTCGTTGCAAAATCTTCTATAACTTGCTCTTCAAACTTGTCTACACGCAGTACAGACGCCGTGGTGCTTGGCGTGTCGATATGCCCACCAGCGAAGATTATCCCCTTTGGTTTCTTAGCATCGATCTTCTCAAAGCCAGCGGTATATGGAACTATCTCCGAATATACGCCACTCTCACGCACCTTACGAGCTACTAGCTGGGTGTAGCTTGCTCCGAAATCTACTATTACAATTAATTCTCTCATATTTCCTCTGTTTTGATTCCCCTTCGCTGGCGAAGAGGTACGCCGTAGGCGGGGGGTAGTGGTGTGCCGATATTCTCTTAGTTCACTACCCCGTCATCTTGCTAGCGCAAGTTGCCACCCCTTCGCCAGCGAAGGGGATTTTTTTTATAAATCTATCGCCTTAGCCTCTATAATCCCCTGAATATTCAGAAGTTCGTCGAGTACCTGCTGTGTGATCGGATCGTCCACCAGCACAAAGCAAGCCGCCTCTCCGCCACGTGCCTTTATGCGGGTGAGTTCAAAGTTTGCTATATTAATATTATTCTCTGCCAGTAGTGTTCCCACCTTGCCGATAATCCCTGGAGTATCGTGGTTGCGGAAGTATAGATACGTTCCCTGCGCTATCAGATCGAGGTGGAAGGGCCCTATCTCGGTAATTCTGCCTACGCCATCGGCGTAAACCGTTGCAGAGTAGCGAATCTCTTCGCCGCTATCTGTTTTAACGTTTAGCACGATATGGTCTGTCATGCTATCATAGTTAGGCACTTTAGACTCTGTAACGTTCAGACCTGTATCTTTCGCCTCGTATGGAGCCTTGATATAAGAGATCGCCTCATTTGAGATCGTCTCTAGGCAGCCCTTTACAAGTGCTATCGTGAATGGGTGATAGTTAAATGGTGTGTCGAATGTGCGCTCTTTCAGATCCGCCTCAAAGCGTTTACCTGCAAGCACGATCTGCATATCCTTTATCTTGCCACTAGTAAGCTGTGCCGCCATCTTGCCCACATTTTCGCAGAGATCAAAGAAGCTCTGCATATCAGGCGTTAGTTGCGCACGCTCAAATGATGTATTAACGGCGTACTGATACGGTCTGCCGTGCAGTGCATTCAACACCTGCTCGCAGATGATAACGGCAACGCCCTTCTGCCCCTCGTGCGTGTTTGCGCCGATATGTGGGGTGATAAAGAGGTTCTCTGTGCTAAGGAGTGGAGTGTTGGTAGGTGGCTCCTCCTCAAAAACGTCTGTTGCAGCGGCGAATAGGTGACCACTCTTTACAGCGTCGCAGAGGGCAACATCATCTATCAGACCGCCTCTAGCGCAGTTTACTATGATAGAGCCTTTCTTCATCATAGCTATACGCTCTCTTGTGATGATCCCTTTGGTCTCTGTAGTGAGCGGTGTGTGCAGTGTAAGCACGTCGGCAGCCTTTAGAACCTCTTCGATAGTGTTGCATAGCGTAACGCCCATATCGTCGGTCTTCTTTCTCTTTATGTATGGATCGAATACCATGATACGCATACCGAACGCCTTTGCACGAATGGCAACGTTGGTGCCGATACGTCCCATGCCGATGATACCGAGCGTTTTATTATAGAGCTGTACGCCCATAAACTTCTTACGATTCCATTCGCCAGAGCGTGTGGATTGATCGGCAGCTGGGATCTTGCGAGCGGCGGCGAGGATCATTCCCATTGTGAGCTCAACTGCGGCAAGTGTGTTACCCGTTGGGGCGTTCATAACGATCAACCCCTTCTTGCTGGCAGCCTCGATATCGACGTTATCGAGACCAACGCCAGCTCTGCCTACGATCTTTAACTTGCCAGTGTTCTCGAGGAGATCGGCGGTGACGTTGGTGCCGCTACGTGTGATAACGGCGTCGTAGTTGCAAAGGAGCGTTTTAAGCTCGTCGTTCTTGATCCCTGGACGGAGATCAAATGTTACATCTGGATCTGCCCTAAGAAGGTCGTATCCCTCTTCGGCAAGGTGGTCGGCTATTATTATGCTGTATTTTGACATTCCTAAAACCTCATATCTTTAGTTTTCTAATTTATACATAAAAGCCAAAAATAAAACAATAGAATAATAATATATCAGCACCAATAAAAAAGTTGAATTTGAAATTGATTTGTAATATAAGTAGAAGTTCATGACTGTATGTGGAGGTGTGTCGCATGGCAAGAGTGCTTCTCTTTGAAGACAATCCTATTAACTCCAAGATGATGAAGATGTTTCTGGAGCAATCTGGCTACTATGTCGAGCTTGCTCTTAGCTTTAACGAGCTTCAAACCAAGGTCACTCATAGCTTTGATCTGTTGTTTATAGATGTTTCCTCCCCTGCGCTAGACATGGAGCTGTTGGCGGAGTTTGTCCATCGAGCGAAGCAGGGGGTAAACTGCCCACCGATAGTCGCTGTGATGAATAACGCCAAAGATGCAGAGATTAAATACTATCTGCAAATCGGTATGGATGGATATATCACAAAGCCTATCAGCGTGAAATCTCTGCGTGAAACTATCGAAATTGTGCGCTCTGGCAAGGTAACACCTGCCCCTGGTGAAGATTTTGTCGACGTAGACAAGCTCTCTGGCGCACTCGGAATCTCAGATAGAAAGATGTTGGTAAACCTCTTTGAACAGTTCTTTAAAAATATTCAGGAAGAGGTTCCTCTAATGCAGAGTGCCGCAATGTCAAAGGATTACAACGCATTGCGCAATATCTCGCACAATATAAAGGGTGCAAGTCGCAACCTTCGCCTCACAAACCTCGGCAAACTGGCAGAGGAGATCGAGGGGCAGACGAAATACCCATCGGCAAGCCTCGATATAATGAGCATGATAAACGATTTTGCTAGCGCATGCGAAAGGGTGTACAACGACTTTTGCAATAAGTACTCAAAGTAGTGAGTATGACAGACAAAGGCGGATTATTTTCACGATTCAAAAGGGGGTTGAAAAAAACCTCCTCTCAACTCTCCTCCCTCTTCACTGGCAATCATATAGAGGATTCCCTATGGGATGAGCTGGAAGAACGCCTTATCCTAGCGGATTTAGGTGCCTCTCTGTCCTCTGATCTGCTCGAGCAGGTAAAGAGGAAGCGAGCAGCCCTCAAAACCCCTCAACACCTTCTGGCAGAGCTAAAGGAGCAGGCGGCGGCACTATTTCCACCAGCGAACGATGTGGAGATGAGCGCAAAGCCGCACGTAATCCTAGTAATCGGGGTGAATGGGGCTGGCAAAACCACTACTATAGCTAAACTATCCAAACAGTATAAGAAAAATGGCAAAAAGGTGCTTCTATGCGCCGCCGATACCTTCCGTGCCGCCGCTATTGATCAGCTTAAAAGCTGGGCAGATAGAGTCGGCGTGGGCTTTACGAGCTTAGGCGAGGGGAGTGACCCTGCTGCAGTTGCCTACGAGGGCGTCACATACGGCAAGAATAACGGCTACGATATAGTAATCATCGATACAGCAGGCAGACTTCATACCAAACATAACCTTATGGAGGAGCTTAAGAAGATCAATAGGGTTATCGGTAAGGCGAATGCTGGCTCTCCGCAGGAGGTGCTGCTAGTGCTCGACGGCACTGCAGGGCAGAATGCGCTATCGCAGGCGAAGGTCTTTAATGAAGCGATCCCTGTGACGGATTTAGCGATCACAAAGCTAGATGGCACAGCGAAGGGCGGAATAGTGCTGCGAATTGCAAGCGAGCTACGGATCCCTATGCGCTATGTTGGGTTTGGTGAGCAGGAGGATGATCTCGTAGATTTTAATAAAGATGCATATGTCGAAGCAATCTTTACAGAGTAGCTGGTCGCCATCACTTATTGAATATCTAGAGGCTAAACCTGCGCACCCACGCACCGTTCACCTTATTACCCTTACTAATCATAAATATGTGTCTAGCTTCGTCGAGCAAACTCGCCCATCGGTGCAGAGCTTTAAGCTCTTTATGGAGAGATTGCGAGATTTTTCTGATCTAATAGAGGGCGATACCTACGACAAAGAGATGTTTGACGCTATTACAGACCGCCGATCACCTATCCATAAAGAGGTCGATGATATTATGACTGTACTTAGGCGCAAGGTCGACGTTAAAAATAATGACAACTTTGAATCATCACGACTGCATTGGAGTTTTACTACCGATAGCGTAGAGGATCTTGATAATACAATAAAAAAGCTGGAATCTCTGCGAGAGGTCGCTAAAAGTCTCTATGGAAAGCTAGATGATCCACGTTGAACGTAGTGCGCTGGATTCTTTATTGACTAAAGGGTTGAACGTTCCATTTAATATCGTCGATAGCGTCGACGAGGTGCCAGATAGGAAGAGCGAGATCGTGCTTCGTCAAAAGCATGATAACTACTGCCATCCATGCCCAGGCACAAAGATCTATCGCTGCTGCAACTACCATACAACCGATGTAATGGAGGGCTGCCCCTTCGATTGTAGCTACTGTATCTTGCAGGCGTACCTCCCCCATAAGCGGATAGAGGTAACGGCGGATACCGATTCTGTGGTCAGATCTATCGAAGAGGTAGTAGCGGCTGGAACAAAGAGGCGATTAGGCACAGGGGAGCTATCCGATAGCCTTGCGTTAGATAATATCTTTCCATTCACCAAGATTATCACCCCTATAATCAATAAGCAGGAGCATATTCAGTTTGAGTTTAAGACAAAATCGGCTAATATTGCTAATCTTCTTAACCTTAACCCAAAAAATATCGTTGTATCGTGGAGTTTGAATCCACAGCCGATCTCTGATATCGAGGAGAGCGGTACGGCAAGGATAGCGGATAGGCTTGCGGCGGCAAAGATATGCGCAGAGGCTGGTTATCGGCTGGCGTTTCACTTTGATCCTGTAATCTATACAGAAAACTACCAGAAGCTCTACGGCGATCTGCTGAATGAGCTATTTAATACCGTTCCAGAGAGTGCCGTCGAATATATCAGTATCTCGACATTTCGTGCGCCTGCGCCGTTGATGGATAAGATGAGGGAGAGAGACTCTGTGTCGAAACTTCTGAAAGGTGATATGGTATTGGGGTTAGATAGCAAGTTCAGATACTTTAAACCGCTACGCTTTGAAATATTAGAGTTTATGACTACGCAAATATATCGACATTGGGAAAATATTTTTGTATATTACTGTATGGAGGATCGGGCGATCTGGAAAAGATTATTCGGCTTTGATCCTGGCGAGCGCACGGAATTTGAATCATTATTCCCACATATAAAGGGTGAAATATGAAGCATTTGGCGATAGATATAGGCGGTTCGTTTGTAAAGAGTGGTATTATCAACGGCTCGGAGCTTGTAAAAGATCGCCTAGTGGTGAAAACGCCTGAATCGTATGAAAAATTAATCGCATATATCGCAGAGATCTCTAATCGTGCGGCGGCGGATTCCGTCTGCCTCGCTATCCCAGGCGTTTACGATAAGGTGAACGATCGGATGTTGTTCTCTCCAAACCTAGCATACCTCACCGATAAATCTATAAAAACCGACCTTGCCGCCTCTGGCGTATCTGTACTTATCGAAAACGATGCAAACCTTGCCACACTTGGCGAATATATGTACGGCTATGAAACTCCCCCCGATACGATGATCCTACTGACGCTCGGTACAGGGGTAGGGGGCGGAATTATACAGAACGGCAAACTGCTGACAGGGGGCGTCACCTCTACAGAGCTAGGGCATATGACGCTCGTGGCAGAGGGGAGGGTGTGTGGCTGTGGAAAGCGTGGCTGCGTAGAGAAGTACTGCTCAGTATCCTCTATACTGCACGACTATCACGAAGCCTCTGGCGATCCAAACCCTAAAACTGTTCGAGAGGTTGTCAAATTATACGAAGCGAACGATTTCGCTGCATTTGCAGCGATAGACCTATTCACCCTTCATATATCGCACGCAATGTCGAGCTTAATCAATATCTTTGTGCCGCAATCGATCAGGATCGGCGGCGGATTGAGCGAGATAAGCGACTACTTTATCCCACAGGCTCGTGAAATGGTGGATCAGATGGTATTCCCTGCCTTTAGAGGGCTTACCGATATCGCCGCCGCAAAACACCGCAACGACGCAGCACTACTCGGTGCCGCCGAATGGGCGAAGATAAATATGAGATGAAGAAACCTCAGGATAAAGTCAAACTTTTTGAAGAGAAACAAGTCCGTGCTATTTGGGATGAAAAGGCGGATAAATGGTGGTTTTCAATCATCGATATTATCTCTGTGCTGACGGAACAGGCAGATTATACAAAATCACGCAAGTATTGGAGTGTCCTGAAATTACGCTTGAAAAAGGAAGGTAGTGAGTTGACTACAAATTGTAGTCAACTGAAAATGCAAGCTGCTGACGGCAAAAGATATCTCACTGATGTCGCCGATACAGAGCAAGTTTTACGTCTTATTCAGTCTATACCTAGCAAGAAAGCTGAACCTTTTAAGATGTGGCTAGCAAAGGTTGGGAATGAGCGCATTGACGAAACAGTAGATCCTGAACTATCGATAGAGCGTGCTATTCAAAGTTATCGCCGATTAGGTTATAGTGAAAACTGGATAAATCAGCGAATTAAATCTATAGAGGTTCGTAAAGCGTTAACCGACGAGTGGGATAAAAGTGGGGTACAAGGTGAAGAGTATGCCACTCTGACTGATCTAATGAGCAAGACGTGGAGCGACATGACCACTCGAGAGTACAAGAGACATAAAGGGTTAACAAAAGAGAGTTTACGAGATAACATGACTAATACAGAGCTGGTATTGAATATGCTTGCCGAGGTTGCTGCCACTGAAATATCTATAGCTCGTCAGCCAACTGGATTTGATGAGAGTGCCGATGTTGCAAGGGAGGGGGCTAAAACTGCAAAGGTTGCTCGCAAGCAGTTAGAAAAAAGCACTGGCAGATCTGCAATTAGTAGCTTAAATGCAAAAAGCAAAAAAGGACTCCGATGAATATAAAAATTACCGTAAAAGATAGTACCGTTATAGTTCCAGAGTATAAAACCGCAGGTTCTGCCGGGATGGATATCTGTGCATATGAGGATGGCGTTATCGAGCCTCATGGGCGCAAGCTTGTGCCAACAGGGATATCGATGGAGATCCCTGATGGCTACGAGTGCCAGATCCGTCCTCGCAGTGGGCTTGCCCTTAAACACGGTATAGGGCTATTAAACGCCCCTGGTACGATCGATTCAGACTATAGAGGGGAGGTAGGCGTTATCCTATATAATAGCTCCGCCGAGCCGTTCCACTATAAAAAGGGCGATAGAATAGCGCAGATGGTCTTTGCTAGCGTTGTGAAGGCTGAAATTACAGTAGTAACCGCACTATCCGATACCGTTAGAGGTGAGGGTGGCTTTGGAAGCACAGGTTTATGAATAAAAAGTTAATAATATACGATTTTGACGGCGTTCTCGTGGATAGTAGAGGGGCTGTGGTGCACTACTATTCGGCAGTGTTTAGGCATTTTAATATACCGCAGCTCGATTGGAAGGATCCCGTTGTGCTGAAGGATGTTTTTGGTATGTCTCACCGCCAGCTCTTGGGGCAGTATGCCGAAGGGGATACGCTAGAGGAGATGTGCCACTATGTGCCGCCACACGATATGGCTGAAATGCTCGCCGTGACTCCACTCGAGAATGGTGTAGCAGAGGCGATACCACAGCTTGCAAAGGATTACCACCTTGCAATATGCACCAATAGGGGCGAATCGGTCGATAAATATCTAGAGCATTATAATATTAAGCAGTACTTTTCGTATGTGATCACGAGCCTCGATGTGCAGGAACCAAAACCAGCACCAGAGGGAGTGTTAAAGATTCTAGCTCACTTTAATCTAACGCCTACTGATGCACTATATATCGGCGACAGCGATGTAGATTATCTTGCCGCTACTGCCGCAGGTGTGGAGCTGTTGGCGTTTGGCGCAAGCCTCTCTGGTAGCCCATTTATGACGGATCATATGGAGATATTTAACTATTTAAAATAGTGGTTTCAGTTTTTATATACCCCTTCGCTGGCGAAGGGGTACGCCGTAGGCGGGGGGTAGTGGTTGCAGGTACAAGGTTAATGCCATTAATCCACTACCCCGTCAGTTTCCTACGTAAACTGCCACCCCTTCGCCAGCGAAGGGGAATTATTTAGGCATAGAGGAACTGCTATGTTATATAAGATCTTCACTCCTATTCCAGCTGAAATGGCGGATGATTTTCATGCGTTACAGCTAGAAAATAGCGTATATAGACTTAAATTGCTAGGCGTTGCGCTGCTTATTATGGAGGTAGTAGATACGATCTTCTACCGATTTGTAATCGGCTTTAATCGTGGCTCTCCGATCCTTGATCTGCTAGAATTTTTAGGAATAGCTGGCACTATTGTAGTTATTACTGCCATGTGGTACCTCTCCAAGAACGGCTATAAACGTGCGCTCTGGTACACCTGTCATCTATTTATCGTTGGCTGTTTCGTATTGCAGTTTTTAGTAATGTTTTTTAGCGATAATAGCGACTATATCAGCGCAATGTTTATGCTTCCGATCTATATGTTCACCTTAGTGCCCGATTTTAAACCAAAAGCGTTTATCCTAATGCCGACACTATACTTTATAGCCACATTAAACCTTCTATCGTATCACGGTATGGACGCTATTGAATATGGTGGAGCGCATTCGTTTATATTAAATGTGTATTTGGCTGTGATGATAACGAAGATCTTGCTGTATAATAGCAAGGTAAGGGCGTTTGTTGCTAATAAAAAGCTAGAGCGTCTAGCCACTAAAGATACACTTACAGGGATTAATAATCGTCGTTCCTTCTTTGAATACGCCCAAAAAATAGAGAATCAGTCGTTTGCTATACTGATGGTCGATGTAGATTTCTTTAAGAGATATAACGACTCGATGGGACATTTAGAGGGGGATAATGCGCTGAAAGCTGTTGCAAAGTGTATGCAGGAGAATCTCCCCTTTGTGGCAAGATTTGGCGGAGAGGAGTTTATCGCACTTATACCCTCTGCCGATAGAGATGAGGTATTAAATATCGCCCAAATGTTAGTCAAAAGGGTGGAGGAGTTGAAGATCGCACACCCGATGAGCGATTCATCAAAGTATCTGACTATCAGCGTGGGGGTGGCATTTCATGAGGCAGATAAAACGTTAGAACAGGTTGTCGACGAGGCGGATAAAGCGCTGTACGCAGCAAAACAGGCAGGTAGAAACAGGGTGGCATTACAATAAAGCATTGTAAACCTTCGTCATTGCGGCCTACGAGCCGCAATCCAGAAATAAAGATATTAGGGATACCTATGTTTTAATACTGGACTGCGGCTCGTAGGCCGCAGTGACGGATTTTAGGAGTTAAAACTCTATATCAAATCGTCTATACTGATAGTAGCTACTCATCTTCTCTGTCTTTAGACGTAGCACTACATAGTCGATAGAGTCAACGCCGTCAGGGTAGTATGTCTCCCACCCTCTCTGCCAGATCGAGTGGCGCAGCTTTACATCTTCGACGATCTCGATCTTCCCCTGCACCATCATTCCGTGCCAAAGCTCTGGTATGCAGAAGTATGCAGACGCAAGATTATTGCTCAATATATCGGTGATCTTCTGTGAGGCAAAATTCGTGGTAAAGTGCAGATCTCTTCCATTGAAAAGCGGTATAAGGCTAGGGAATAGTAGCTTGTTCTGAAGGTTTAACATCGCTCTCGTATTCGGATAGCCCCTCTCGTCGATAGTTGATAGATACACTGTTGGTGCTGTTTCGATAAGTTCAATGTTTTTTTCTTTCATATTATAAACCCTTTAGCTATTATATACATCTCAAAGGAACTTTTTCTTGTGG
>JAITWF010000040.1 GCA_031285415.1 Deferribacteraceae bacterium | reverse complement strand
GGTGACGGGGTGGTTACGGTTCGATGGTCTGTAAATAAAGAATACATAAAAAGTTATTATTTTAAGGAGGTAACTTTATGTTGAGTTTGAGAAAGTTTTTAGTAGTTCTCCTTTCACTTGGTGCGCTAGCATTGTTTGCAGCGTGCGCTGGTGAAGATGGAGACAATGGGAAAGCAGGTGCTGCTTCTGAATCTGCACTGAATTCAAGAGCTGCTACTGGCGCAGAATGCCCAGACGGCGAAGGTACAGTGTATTTTCTGACAGATAACAATGTACTCGTTCCTGGATCAGAGCAGATCGTTTGTGCGGCTGCTGGTGCTGGCGAAGATCAGTCAGCTTACGAATATCCTAAACTTGGAACAAATTCATGCGCTATTTGCCATGAAGGTTCGGCGTTTGAATTTGCTACAGACGCATTCCAAGATGCTGAAGTCAGCGGTGGCGTGGTTGCCGATGACAATGCTGAGAAGGAGAGAATTGGCGGCGGCGTACACTTTGCTGACAGTGCCAATAGAGGCCTAAATTACGAAAACCCAAATAACTCTGTCGAAGGTTGTGGTGTCTGCCATGACGACGGTTCTCTTGAAGAGAATATGATACTTGCAGAGATGTTTGGTCTGCCACCATTAAAGAATGCTTCTCCTGCTACTTGCACAAGCTGTCACGGAGCTGAACCTACTGGCACCACATTTGGTGATCACTATGCAACTCCAGCAGATCAAACTTTTACCCCTAAAACAGATGCAGATGCTGTATACCCACTTGCGGATGCTTCTCTTGTCGGTACTGGCATTCAGTATAGCGCAAACTTCTCATCAACCTTTACCTCTTGTGCAGCTTGTCACGGTGGACAGCACGATGACAGAGTTGGAAATTACTTCAACACTGACAATCTTTTACCTCAACATACTGCACTTGGTTCGCATGGCTATGTAATCGATCATCCAAACGATAACACCATCAACTACTTTGGTGCCCTTGCAACTGGTAACATTCCAGCTGGTCGTGCTATATGTGCAGTTTGCCACACAGCAACTGCTGCTGCTGCATACAACACATTCACAGGTTCTAAATCAGACGACGAGATTGTAGCTGCTGCTGCGTACCTAGATACAGAAGATGATGACGCTATAGATCTTTTTGAAGCTGCAGTCGGAGGCGCAAACATGTCTGCTACACCTCTTGGTTGCGCAACCTGCCACAATGCACACACAGGTGGCTTGGTAACCAAAGGCGATGTATATCAGAAATTCACATTTAAAGATGTAGATCTTGATGGCGCAGGCGAAGGCGAAGAGACCGAAGATTTCGAAAATGAGATGCTCGTATACTCTAAAGAGTACATCCTTTGTACATCTTGCCACGTAGTTAAGCTGGATGTAGTTCAGTCTCTGGCATATGACGATGCCGACCACAGTGGTACACAAGATGCTGGCGAATATTTTGAGCCAAGCGAAATTCTTGAGTACTATCTTGATGGTGATGTATATAATACTATGGTAGTCGGCGAAGAGCCTAATTCAGATGCAGGACACCATATTGACGAATATTTCATGAACTTTGCTGCATCACACTTTGCTACAGCAGAGGGCGAAAAAACAATGACATCATTTGCAGCTACCGACCCTAATCAGCCATGGTTGGGTGGCACTGTAGGTGCGATGAGCGAAACCAAAGGCTTCGGCGTATGGCCAAACTCATCACGTGCTTGTACATCTTGCCACAACCCACACAGCACATCTAAATTTGGTGAAGTTGTAGCGGGTGGCGTGTCTGGCGAAGCTGTTACCAAAGATGGTGTTGAAAATATTGCACAAACATGGGCTGCATCTGCTCACGGTGCTCAAGGTGGACACTTTAACGGTGGTAACTACGCTCAGAAACGTTGTGCACCATGCCACGATGGCGGCAATGCTCTTAAATTCATGAAAAATGGTGCAAGAGCTGCATTTGCTTCTAACGTAGAGCTAGGTATGCAGACTCAAGTAGATGGCAATGGTAATGCTGTTATGTGCGCTACATGCCACGATCTTGATACTCTAGATGCTGCTAATAGCGGCACAATCACAGGTAAACTTCGCACAGTTGTGACGACCGACTTTACTGTTGCTGATGACCCAAGAACAGCTGCGGAAAATGATGCCATAACCGTTAATGGCTGGCTACAGAACGCTGGTGGATATGGAAACACCAAGGGTGATGCTCTTGCAACATATATCCTTAACAACACGATACCTACAGCAAATATCTCTGCTAAATCGCTTGTATGCTTAACTTGCCACTCTGGCGGCTCTAGAGGCACTGTTGCAGGCACTGCTGCAACTGGCGGTAACGCTTGGACAAGAGTACAACAGTTTAATTCTGGCGCAGCTACTGTATACGCTAACTCTGGCGCAGCTGCTCTTCACAGAGCTGAGGGTGCCGTTGCAACTGGTTTGGGATATATCAGCGTTAAAACTGCAACAGATACATCAGTTGCACTACTATCTGACCTTGCAACAGCGTCTACACTTCCTGTAATGGATACTGGCACTATGACACACTCTAAGAATAACCTAGAGTACACATGCGTAGGTTGCCACGATGTGAGTGCTACTAGCCACTCATTCAGAACCGCAAATGCGGCAACTGGCTCTTGCGCACCATGCCACACCGCTGTTGATGGTAGCAAGACCAATACTTATGGTGTTGGTGTTACAGCTGCAACAAAAGTTCTTACCGCTAAAAATGGTGCCGCTAAATGGACAGTTACCACAGATATGGTAGGTAAAAAATACGCTATCGCTGGAAACATGGCCGCTCTTGCTCAAGACAAAGCTCCATGGGCACACGGTGGTAATAAAGCGAAAGAGGCGATTGGTCAGTCTCTGAAAGCTATCTATCTAGGTGATGGTAATGCTGACGATGCGGCTACTTTCTACACCTGGATTGGTGAAGAGGTTGCAGCTAACTATATTTGTACTGATGCAGCTTGCGGTAACTACGCAAACTACTAAACAGTTGATTCATCCACTCTCCTAATCGGGCGGGCGAACCCCGCCCCTACGGAAAGATGATAGATGAATAACACAAAATAATCAGGGGAGAGCTTCGGCTCTCCCCTTTTTCGTGTTCCTAACACCCTCCCCTTGAGGGAGGGTCGAAGAGGACGAAGTCCAATTCGGGGAGGGGTAAAATGATACGCATACATGTAACCCCCCACCGACAGCTAGCTGTCGACTCCCCCTCAAGGGGGGAGTGTTAGGGGATTGAATATCACAAAATAATCAGGGGAGGGCTTCGGCTCTCCCCTTTTTTGATCTTGCACAAGAGCCATCCATGTATTATAAATGTTATTATGTTAACTGAAAAGACTATCAAAATATTAAGGGAGAAGGCAGAGGCGTATCATGTCAAACGGCTGCTCCTCTTCGGTTCATGCCTGCATAAGCCCGAGGCAGAGGCTGGCGATATCGATCTGGCTGTAGAGGGGATCGATGATGATAAGTTCCTTCGATTCTGTTCTGAAATCATGTTTGATAAGGATATAGATAAAGATATAGATCTTATAGATCTGTCTGGTTTTGTAACGATACTGCCAGCAATTCTTGCCGAAAATGTGGTGATCTATGAGGCGTAAGATTATAGAACGAGAGCTACAGAAGATAACGATTGAAGTTGACTCGCTTTTATCTCGTATAGATAAACCTGAATGGGATAATGTCGATATTGCTGGAGTTGCGGCACTGATTGCTAGTATTTATTCTGGATACGAAAGTATTTTTAGAAATCTATGTAAAAATAAGATTCAAAAACACGAACGCTGGCATACTGAACTATTAGACAATGCTATCACAGAGGGTTTTGTTCCGCATGAGTTAGAAGCGATATTAAGGGATATGCTTTATTTCCGCCACATACAGCGAAACTACTACGGTCATGAGTTAAAAGAACCCAATGTTCGCCAAAAGGCAAATGAGGTTGTAAGTATTATCCTTCCCGCCATGACTAAACACTTGCAACAATTTATATAGTGTATATAGTCGCCGAAATTGCCCTTGCAATTTGCGCTCAATCTATACTATAAAAGTGATATGAAATTAAAGTTAAGTATACTATCGGTGGTAGCGTTATTGATAGCGGGCTGCGCCTCTAGAGATATCGCCAGCAATGCCGACCTAGACATATATATAAAGAAACCAGCGTTCACTATCTCCTCCACGATCTTCGACTGCTCCGAGGTCGCCCCTATCACCGACGGCAAGGTTCAGGAGATCTTCAATAAATTTAACGTACCCGTCACCATGACGCCACGAGTGCAGTACTACCTGAAATATTTCGCCGAGACCAACAGAGATACCATGCAGCGATGGCTCGATCGCTCCAATAAATACATGTACATCGTCAGGGATATCTTTCAGCGTGAGGGGGTGCCTCTCGACCTCGTCGCCCTATCGTTCACCGAGAGCGGATTCAATCCACACGCAACCTCCCGAGCAGGTGCCGTCGGCATGTGGCAGTTTATGCCTAGCACTGGCAGAATGTACGGACTCGAGAGCGATAGCTGGGTCGACGAACGGCAAGATTTTGAGAAATCTACCGTAGCCGCCGCTAATCACCTTAAAGATCTATACGCCAGATTTGGCGACTGGTACCTAGCTCTCGCCGCATACAACGCTGGCTCTGGCAGAATATCCAGCGCAACTCGCAGACACAATAGCAAAGATTTCTTCACTATAGCCTCGAAACGTACATTAAAGCTAGAAACTCGTGACTACGTGCCGAAATATATGGCGCACCTCATGATCTATAAAAATATGGCGCAGTACGGATTCACCCTGCCAGCGGAGATGCCGCTACTATACGACGAGATTACACTATCAACGCCAGTTAACCTCTATGCGCTAGCACAGGAGGCGAACTACGCCATAGCGCAGCTCAAGGAGCTAAATCCAGAGCTTCGCACGCCTATGACTCCCCCTGTCGATAGCTACACCCTGCGCATACCGATCGGCACTAAGGATAGAGTCGTCGCCGTTATGAATAATCGCAATATCGATCTGGCACGCTACCATATATATATAGCAGAGCAGGGGGAGAACCTAGAGCAGATCGCTATAGATAACGGTGTCGACCTTGACGATTTAAAGAGATTAAACAACCTATCAAATAACAGTCTCTATAGCTCAAAACTGCTCTTTATCCCTAATTCACAGCGCTATTCCGCAATAGATGACGCCTTCGCCGCCGATATTGCGAAGCTTGCGCCACGCTACTACACCGTCCGCAAGGGAGATAACTTCACCACTATCTCCAAAAAGCACAATATGTCGCTCACTGCACTCACTCGCCTGAATCCTAAGATTAACCCTCGCAAGATCTATCCAGGACAGGTGATTGTTGTTTCTGTAGGCAGTTAGGGAAAACTCATTCTATTAGCGCACTACGTCGTTGTTTTTTAAAACTAAATCCTCATGTACGTCTATGTACACTGCGGTTTAGTTTTAAAAAGCCGCCTAGTATTGCATCTAATAGAATGAGTTTTATGGCGGTCTGAATGCTATTAGCGCACTATGTCGTTGTTTTAAAATCCCTTTCGCTGGCGAAGGGGATTTTTTATTTTCATACTTGACACAAGTCGACTAAGGTTTTATACTTCATAAAGAGTAAGATTTTATGAGGTGTAACTATGTCATCAATTCGTTGGGATCCACTCAAAGATATCCTTAATATTCAAGAGCGCATGAACCGCCTATTTAACGACACGGTTAATAATACCGACGGTGCAAGGGGTGGGCAGTGGCAGCCCCCTGTCGATGTGTACGAGACTGAGAGCTCGATCGTTCTCGTTATTGAGCTGCCTGGAGTGCCAGAGGAGCTGATCGATGTACAGGTGAGTGATAATACGCTTATATTGAAGGGGGAAAAGCCATCTCCGATGGATAAAAACTCCGATAGCTACTATCGACTAGAGCGATATTTCGGCAAATTCTCCAGAACGTTTACCCTGCCAACGGGCATGGATACTGAAAATATAACAGCCTCTCTCAAAGATGGTATCCTTACCCTCTCTGTGGCAAAGAGGGAACCGACAAAACCGACTATAGTTAAAGTAACGAAAGGATAATAATATAATATGGCAGAAAACTATTACAGCGTCTTAGGCGTGCAGAAGAGCGCAACCGATGAAGAGATCAAGAAGGCGTACCGCTCGCTTGCTCGCAAATATCACCCCGATGTGAATAAAGATGATAAGAACGCCGAGACGAAGTTCAAAGAGATCTCCGAGGCGTACGCCGTCTTATCGGACAAAGATAAACGTGCGCAGTACGATAGCGTCGGACATGACAACTTCACCCGAAGTGGGCAGGGGTACGACTTCAATAACATGAACTACGAAGATATGCGCAACTTCAACTTCGGCGGCATGAACATGGAGGATCTCCTTGGCGATATCTTCGGCGGCGGAATGGGCGGCAGACGTGCAAGACGCCCGATGAGGGGGCAGGATATTCAGTATAACCTCAATATCCCCTTCTCCGACGTAATAAAAGGGAACGAGTATGAGCTAGACCTCAACACCGGCGCAGGCAAAGAGCGGATTAAGGTGAAGATCCCTGCTGGCGTAGACAACTCCTCAAAGATTCGTATAGCTGGCAAGGGGCATGCTGGGGGGAACGGCGGCGGCAACGGCGATCTATATATAATCCCTAAGATCCCGAAACATCCAGTGTACGAGCGAGAGGGGAGTGACCTGACTATAAACGTTGATATCGATATCTTCGAGGCGACCCTAGGCACTAAGATACAGGCTCCTACCCCATACGGTGCGGTAAATTTAACTATTCCACCTGCAACGCAGGAGGGTAAAAAGTTTCGACTAAAGGGGCGAGGTGTGCCTCATATCAAGGGGGGCGGCGTGGGCGATCTATTTATCGCTATTCACGTGCGTGTTCCCGAGATTGCCGATGAGGCGGACAGGGAGGCGTTGGCTACTATGATGACAAAGTACGTTCGACCCGATAGAGAAACGCTACTAACAAAGGGTATAGTGTAATGACTGGGGCGGTGTATATGATAAGTGTGGTGTCGGAGATGCTTGATCTGCACCCTCAAACGATACGCCAATATGAGCGTTTGGGGTTTATCAAGCCCTCTCGCACCGAGGGGAATACTCGCCGATACTCTGACGACGATATAGAACGACTAAAATTTATAATATCCCTCACGAAAGAGATGGGGGTGAATATCGCAGGTGTGGAGATTATAATCTCTATGCAAGAGGAGATTACGAAGCTCCAAAGTGCTTTGGATATTCTGGAGAAGCTCTATGATAGACCAAAACAGCAGTGAAGATAGTTTTGCAAAGTATACAATAAACCTCACCGATAGGGCAAAAGAGGGGAAGCTCGACCCTGTGATCGGTAGAGATGAGGAGATTAGGCGTGTGATCCACGTCCTCTCTCGTCGCACCAAGAATAATCCTGTGCTGATAGGTGAGCCTGGCGTGGGAAAGACCGCCGTAGTGGAGGGGCTTGCGCAGAGGATTATCGCTGGCGACGTGCCAGAATCGCTACAGAACAAGACCGTCGCTACCCTCGATATGGGATCGCTTATCGCAGGGGCGAAGTTTAGAGGGGAGTTTGAGGAGCGTCTAAAGGCGATCCTTAAAGATGTGACGGCGAGCGAGGGCGATATAATCCTATTTATAGATGAGCTGCACACCCTTGTGGGGGCTGGTGCCGCAGAAGGGTCGATGGATGCCGCTAATATCCTGAAACCGTCGCTTGCTAGAGGGGAGCTGCACTGTATCGGTGCAACCACTCTGGACGAATACAAAAAATATAACGAGAAAGACGCAGCACTGGAGCGCAGATTTCAGCCTGTAATGGTGAAGGAGCCGTCTGTGGAGGATACTGTATCGATCCTTCGTGGGCTAAAGGAGCGGTACGAGCTTCATCACGGCGTGCGTATAAAGGATTCTGCCCTAGTTGCCGCTGCATACCTTGCGAATAAATATATAAACGACCGATTTATGCCCGATAAGGCGATCGACCTGATCGATGAGGCAACGGCGAAGCTTCGCATGGAGATCGATAGCCTACCAACGGAGCTCGATGAGGCGGAGCGCAAAGTGCGCCAGCTAGAGATCGAGCGTGAGGCTCTCAAGAGGGAGAGCGACAACGCCTCTAAGATTCGCCTCCGCAAGGTGGAAGAGGAGATAGAGTCTATCGGAAGCAAAACAAAAGCTATGCGCACCCAGTGGCAGAGCGAAAAGGCAGAGGTTATGCGCTCTCGCAACCTTAAAGAGGAGATCGAAAGGGCTCGGCACGAACTAGCTATCGCAGAGCGTAATGGCAACTTTGCCAGAGCTGGCGAGCTAAAGTACGGCGTGATAGTCGAGCTAGAGCAGAAGCTAGCCGATTCTAACACCACTCACTCGATGATCAAAGAGGAGGTAGATGAGGAGGATATTGCCGCAATCGTCTCGAAGTGGACGGGGATCCCTGTGAATAAACTTTTACAGGAGGAGGCGGATAAACTTATACATATGGAGGAGTTCTTGCATAAACGTGTGATCGGGCAAGATGACGCCATAAATGTGGTTTCAGAGGCTGTGCGCCGCTCTCGTGCAGGGCTGAACGACCCGAAACGCCCGATCGGCTCCTTTATCTTTCTAGGCACTACTGGAGTTGGGAAGACTGAGCTTGCAAAGGCGTTAGCG
>JAITWF010000014.1 GCA_031285415.1 Deferribacteraceae bacterium | reverse complement strand
ACATCACCGAGGGCGATGGCGACTTAACAAAAACGATCTACATCAAAAGTGGCGACGAATTTGAGGAGCTAGCCCTACATCTGAATACATTCCTGCAAACGATGAACAGCATGGTCGTGGAGATCAGAATGCAGGCAAGCGAATCTGCAAGATCATCCAGACAGCTATCACAATCCGCAAGCGAACTTTATGACGAATTCGAGGTGCAGAGCCGAGAGGTGGAGTCGGTCGCTTCGGCTGTAGAGGAGATGAGCGGCAGTGCGCAAGAGGTGGCAAATACAACTGATAATAGTAGTATTGCTGTCGATAGCACTCGCCAAGAGATTACAGCAGGACAACAGAGCCTTACAGACGCTATCGGAGCAATGAAAGATATTACGAATAGAACGGAATCTCTCGCCGAAACGATTAAAACTCTTGCACTATCATCTGATCAGATCGGAGAGATCTTAAAAGTTATCAACGATATCGCCAATCAGACAAACCTCCTTGCACTGAACGCCTCCATAGAGGCGGCTCGTGCAGGGGACGCTGGCCGTGGATTTACAGTCGTAGCCGACGAGGTCAAGAAGCTTGCAACACGTACACAGAAGGCAACGAAGGAGATTCAGGGAATCATATCAGAGTTGCAGAGGGATACAAACACTGCATCCAAAGAGATGTCAGGGGCTAGCGCAAGCGTATCAGAGGGCGCAAAGAAAACTGGCGATGTAGAGGCGGTTTTTGCTCGTATCGTAGATTCAATGCACGAAATTCAGACAAACGCAGGGATAATCTCCACCGCAGCTGGCGAACAGGCAACGGCTCTGCACGGATTAAGCCAAAATGCTCGCCAGATCTCCGCAGGGATAGATAAGAGCAAAGATACAATATCAGAGTTTAATAAGGTTACGCACTCGCTGGAGCAGTCATCAACGAATACGCATAGATTGATAGCAAGATTTAAGGTGAAGTAGTAACGCTGGAAGTGACGGGGCGGTTAATCCAAATAATAATGGATTATGCCTATTAATACTACCCCATCCAGATCTTTAATTGGGGGAAGATCTTTGCTAAAGCGTCAAAATCACGATCATTATGTAGTAGTGGCAAGTTGTAATATAGGCAGGTATAGGCGATCAGTAGATCAATCGTGCCTCGAGGTGTAACGCCTTTGCGCCGAGCCTCAAAGTATAGCTTTGCCGCCTCTTCGTATGTCTCTACAGCCTCTGGCAACATATAAATCGTTTGACTAGCAAGATACTCCTTTAAAAGCGAAAACTCCCTCTCGTTGCGAGCTCCCTGCAACAGCTCCTGATATGTATAGGCAGAGATACCAAAGGGGATCTTGTGCGATAGAATCATATCAAACTGATCTATCTTTTCATGCCTCTTGCCTTTAAAATAGTCTATTAGGATAGATGTATCAACTAAAACCATCATCTATTCACTCTAGCCTCTTTATAATCATAACCCTCTGAAAAATTAATTTTACCAAATAGCTCCTTCAGATCTTTACGATTTCGATTCTGAACAAACTCCGTAAGTGCTAGCTCAACCACCTCTTTCTTGGTATTTATATCTGCTATCGCCATCGCCTCTTTTATAAGATTGTCATCGATATCTATATTTGTACGCATATTACACCTCACCATGCACACAATAATACACATCAATATGTGCGTCAAGAAGAAATGGGGTTGCAACCCTTTAATCGTGATAAAACGGAGGGCGAGCAGACCTCGCCCCTACACCAGAGCTTCATGCATTTATTGCCGTTATGTAGGGGCGAGCATTATTAATCATTCCCCTCCCACTTTGGGGGAGGGTGACACGTAGTGTCGGGAGAGGGGTGTTTCCAGCCTGCCCTAATTCTGCATGGGTGGGTATTTCAATCAGTTCCTAAACTGATGTTCATAGCCCCTTTCTACCATGCGAAGTAGCATTACGAATCGACCTATCACCTCGAAGCTATCCTCTGGCGTTACTATAATAGGTTCAAAATCTTCATTTGCAGGTATCAGCTCTATCAGATCACCACTTCTGCGGTATGTTTTCAGCGTTACCTCTCCGTTTACACGGAAGGCACCGACCTGCCCATTTGATATCTCCCTCTGCGGTTTGATAAACACGTAGTCGCCTGGGTAGATCCCTTTATCCTTCATGCTCTCGCCATCAACGATCAGGAAGAATCCACCAGAGGAGTTTGTGATAAAATCTTTTACAGGGATATGCCCCTCGATATTCTCCTCCGACATAACAGGCATACCTGCCCTTATATGCCCCAAGATCGGCACACCTTTATCGCTATCAGAAAATGCTTTTGTAGGAGATTCAACGTTTGCAAGTGATAATGAACGTGCAACGCCACTGCCTCGATTCAGTAGCCCCTTGCTCGATAGGCGTTCGATCATGCTCTGCACGCCACTTGTCGAGGCAAGCCCAAGACCACCTGCGATATCTCGCACCGATGGAGCATAGCCGTTATCTCTGTGAAAGTTTTCGATAAATTTAAGGAACGCTGCCTGTTTGTCAGTTATCTTCATAATCCACCCTACGTAATAGAATTAGAAATGATTCATGTGAACATTCGTACCACGGAAAGAAGATAAATGCAAGAGGTATTTTAGAGGGGGGAAATGGAAAACCACTCCCCCCTTGAGGGGTAGTCGAGGAGCTTAAAGCGACTCGGTGGGGGGTCACAGTATTGCAGACCCCTCCCCGACAACAAGTTGTCGACCCTCCCTCAAGGGGAAGGTGCAAAGAGTCAATAGTTAATATATAATACTCGTAACTATATACCCAATAATCGTTGACGATATTACGCAGATAAGCCCTGGCACCATAAAGCTGTGGTTCAGCAGGTATTTTCCGATAACAGTCGTACCAGATCTATCGAAGTTCACCGTAGCGATATCCGATGGATAGTTTGGTATAAAGAAGTATGCGTAAACCGATGGAAGCACACCCAAAAGTACAGGCCAAGGTATCCCTAAATCGTACGCTAGAGGAAGGATTGCAAGCACAACGCCCCCCTGTGTATTAATAAGTACACTTACAGCGAAGAATACGATAGCGATCGACCATGGGTACGCCTCAACGATCCCCTTTAGAGCTGCCATCATCTCTGCCTTGTGGCTAAGGAAGAATGTATCAGATAGCCATGCGATACCGTAGATAGCCACAACCGCAACCATCCCCGCCTGCCACACAGAGCCGCCCATAACGTCTTTCGGCTTTGCCTTGCAAATTATAAGTATCAAACCTGATGTTGCAAGCATTATAATCTGGATAAGTAGCGACATATCAAGCTTTTTCGCAGGTGTACCCCACGCAGGAAGGAACTGCTGGAAGGTAGCGAAGAATACGATCGTCGCAAGTGCGAATAGGAAGATATAAACAGATAGCTTTGCAGAGAATGGGAGCTGTTTATCAAGTGTAGTAGCGGTCGAGCCATACATATACTCGTACAT
>JAITWF010000149.1 GCA_031285415.1 Deferribacteraceae bacterium | reverse complement strand
AATGTCAACACCGATGTCAAGATCGTTCTGGAGAGCGTTTCGTTGATACTCATATTCACGATCTCTTTCCATGACTTCTGGTTGTTCTTATCATCTTTCAGCTTCTCTCTGATCCTATCAAATACAACGATAGTATCGTTCAGCGAGTAGCCAGCTACTGTCAGGATCGCCGCCATAACCGTTAGGTTAAACTCTTTGCCGATTATGCTATAGATCCCCATTGTGATGATAATATCGTGTATCAGCGATACGATCGCACCGATACCGAATAGTATCTCAAAGCGGAATGCAACGTAGATCAAGATCCCTATTGCAGAGTAGATCATCGCAAGGAACGCTTTCTGGCGAAGCTCTTCACCCACCTGCGGCCCTACCTGCTCCACCCTCTGTATCGTAGGGTTTTCAGCTGCAAATGAAGTGGTCAGCTGTGTCTTTATAGTGTCTGAAAGCTCCTGCAAGCCGATCCCCTTCATCTCCACAACACGGATCAGAAATTCGTTCGGCTCACCAAAGTTTTGCAGCACGAAATCGCCATTTATAGCTGGCGCAAGCCCTGTACGCACCTCATCGAGGTGTACAGGATTGGTAAACTTCACCTGCACGACGGTACCACCGGCGAAGTCGATCCCTAGATTAAACCCTTTGAAGAGGATAAAGGAGAGACAAATCGCCACAAAAACAGCGGAACCAACGAAAAACATCTTATATTTACCGGCAAAATCGATCTTTGTACCGGGTTTAATTAACTCCATCATTGTGCCTGCTCCTATATGCTGATCTTTTTAGGATCGTTTTTGATGATAAACGTCATAAAGATCGTTTTCGTCACAAACACCGCTGTAAACATCGACGCTATAAGACCGAGCGACAACGTAACTGCGAAACCTTTTACAGGGCCTGTGCCAAACTGAAAGAGTACTATACTTGCGATAAGCGACGTTACGTTTGCATCCACAATCGTGCCGAAAGCTTTCTGATAGCCAAGTTCGAATGCGTTCATAACGGTGCGACCGTTGCGAAGCTCCTCTCTGACCCTTTCAAATATTAGCACGTTAGCGTCAACGGCGATACCGAGCGTCAGGATTACCCCTGCGATACCAGGTAGCGTCAGCGTTGCTTTCAGTAAACAGAGTGCACCTAAAAGCACGATAAAGTTAAAGATAAGCCCCATATTCGCAACAAGCCCTGATACTCTGTAGTATATCAGCATAAAGATTATGATAGCAATAAGACCTATGATCGACGCTTTAACGCCGCTAGCGATCGAGTCCATTCCGAGTGATGGCCCCACCGTGCGGTTTTCAAGGATCGTAACAGGTGCTGGCAGGCTACCAGCTCTTAACACTATCGCAAGGTCTTGCGCCTGCTCTAGCGTAAAGTTGCCCGATATACTCCCCTCGCCCCCAGGGATCCTCTCCCTGATTACAGGTGCGGAGTAGACGTTGTTATCAAGTGCTATCGCAAACGGTTTGCCTACGTTAGCGGTCGTGATATCTTCAAAGATCTTTGCGCCAGCTGGATCAAAGCGGAACCAAACGTTTGGCTCGTTAAACTGATCGTACTGAACGCCAGCGTCCATCAGGTTGTCGCCTGTAAGGATAACCTCACGTTTTACAACCACTGGGGTGCTAGAGAGCACCTTGCCGCTGTTTTTATCAAGCTCTCTCTGATACAGGATCATAGAACCGTATGGTATAGTGCCTGAATCGAGCTGTTGCTGAGTAACGGTATCATCAACGAGGTAGAACATCAGCTGAGCAGTCTGCCCGATCAGGTTGATCGCTCTGTCTGGATCGGTGATACCAGGAAGCTGTACAAGCACCTGATTAAGCCCCTGACGCTGAATGACAGGCTCGCTGACGCCGAATGCGTCAATACGGTTGCGTACAACCTCAAGCGATTGAAGCACCGCATTCTGGCGGATACGCTCCACCTCTGCGCTATCGAGTGTGTACTTCACCTCTGTTGCACTGCCACCATCACTTTTTAGCAGATATAGCTCTGCCATCTCCTCTATACGGTCGTTAGCGTTCTCCACGCCGACGTTGATAGAGTATGGGAGCGACTTCTGCACATATGTGAATGGAATATTTTCCTTCTGAAGCTCTCTACGCATCTGATAGACGATGCTATCGAGGCGTGCTTCAACGGCTTTTTCAGTATCCACGCCAAGAACAACGTGCATACCGCCTTGAAGATCAAGCCCCAGACGCACCTTCTGATCAAGAGGGAGCATAAACCAGAGCGCACCACCAACCACCAGGATGATGATTGCCCAACGCATTTTTAGGTTCATTTTTTCTCCTGAACTGGTGAAGAGGTTGTTGGTGTAGATTTACCAGCGATGCCAGAGCGAACTATCTTCACTTTGCCACCATTTGGCAGTAGTTCGATAATATATGTATTAGGGTCTTCTACGCTAACTATACGTGCATATATACCAGCACTAGTGATGATCTCATCGCCAGATTTAAGGGCGTTGAGGACAGCAGCATGCTCCTTCTGGCGTTTCTGCTGTGGACGGATCAGTATAAAGTAGAATACTGCCACCAAAAGTATCATCGGTAGAAGGGACGTGATCATTCCTAATGGGCCTGCCTGCGGTGCAGCAGCCTCCTGTGCATAAGCGATTGTTGCAAACATTTCAAAACTCCTTTTATTATTAAATTATTTTAATCTTCTCGAAAAACTCTCTCTGATACTCTTTATAATTGCTTTCCCTTATAGCATTTCTTGCATTTTTTACAAGAGAAAGATAGAAGTGAATATTATGCAGGCTATTAAGGCGCAACGCTAATAACTCGCCACTTTTGTATAGATGCCGCAGATATCCCCTCGAAAAATTCTTGCAGGTATAGCAATCACACTCTGGATCTATCGGATCGTCGCTCAACGTATACTCTGCTCTTTTTATATGCACTTTTCCTCTAGATGTAAAGAGCAAAGCGTTGCGAGCATTTCTAGTGGGCATTACGCAGTCAAACATATCCACACCCAAGCCGATCGCCGTGATCAGATCCTCTGGCGTACCTACCCCCATCAGGTATCGTGGCTGATCCTCTGGCATATGCTCGGTAACGCTATCGGTCACCTCGTACATTATCTGATTCGGCTCCCCCACAGAGAGTCCGCCGATCGCATATCCGTCGAAGCCGATCTCCTGAATCTGCTCTGCCGAACGTTTACGTAGATCGTGATAGACACCCCCCTGGATTATACCGAATAGGAGCTGTCCATTATCGACCTTTGCCGTTTTGCAACGCTCCGCCCAGCGGCGTGTGCGCTCGACCGATTCCGCCACATAGCTATAATCGCTAGGGTTTGCAACGCACTCGTCGAAACACATCATAATAGAGGCACCTAGCTTAGTCTGTATCTCTATCGACTTTTCAGGGGATAGATAGAGCTTAGAGCCATCGAGATGAGAGCGAAATGCTACACCATCTTCGTTGATCTTGCGCATATCTGCTAGGCTAAATACCTGAAATCCACCGCTATCGGTCAACGTTGGTGCGTTCCAAGAGTTAAATTTACCTAGTCCACCAAAGTGTGCCACAACATCCTCTGTAGGGCGCAGGTGCAGGTGATAGGTGTTCCCTAATATAATCTGTGCGCCGCAATCTCGTAAGTCTTGCGGAGAGAGCGTTTTGACAGAACCTACTGTGCCTACAGGCATAAATATAGGGGTCTCAACGTCGCCATGCATGGTGTGAACCACGCCAGCACGTGCTTTTGTATCTTTATCTTTTGCTATTAAGTCGAAATGTTTGCTCAATCTATCTTTCCATATGTAACATCGGATATCTCTTTGTAAGCCCTTTGCAGAGTGTTCGGCGTTTCACCGCAAACCCTGCACGTTTATAGAACTCTACAGCGTGTTTATTATCCTCGTTTACCTCTACTTTACTTATATTACAACTGTTCATTGCATACTCTAAGAGCATCTTGCCGATCCCACGCCCCATCAGGCTAGGTTCAACGAATAGAAGCTCTAAACTTTTGCCATCGACGCCCACGACGCCGATTATACCGTTATCTTTTATACAGAAGAGATCTATCCTGCCGAGATGATCGGTAGCTAAAACCTCTTTGAAGATCGGTATGTCGTCTGGATCTAAAAATGTGTGCGTCGCCCGAATCGACCGCTCCCACAGATCTAGAAGATCGTTCCAATCTTGCTCCAGTAGCGGAGTTACCACTATAATACCATCATCGCATCGCCGTAGCTAAAGAATCTATACCTCTGCTCAACGGCGTGCGCATAGCACTCTTTCGTAGGTTCTAGCCCCATAAAGGCGGATAGTAGCACTAGCAGGCTCGATTTAGGCAGGTGAAAGTTCGTTACTATCCCCTTCACGACCTTAAACTCGTATCCAGGCTTTATAAAGATATCTGTATCCTTATACCCTGTCGACACTATGTATCGTCCATCTATACACTCTGCCGCAGATTCCAGCGTCCGCACGCTAGTGGTGCCTACTGCTACAAGAGTCTTTCCTGCTGCAATCAGCGAGTTTATCTCTGCTGCTGCCTCGTCGCTTATATGATAATGCTCGGTATGCATTATATGTTCATCTATATCGTCGGTCTTTATTGGGCGGAAGGTGCCTATCCCCACATGGAGGGTGACGTATATAATACGCACCCCCTTTGCCTTTAACTGCGCCAAGATCGACTCTGTAAAGTGCAATCCTGCTGTAGGTGCTGCAACGGAGCCTTTTTCGGCCGCATAGACCGTCTGATATCGTGTATCGTCGGTGCTATCTGCCTCTCGCCTGATATATGGCGGCAGTGGAAGTTTGCCGTATCGCTCTAGCAACACCATCGGCGGTATCGGCGAAGATATCTGCCAAACACCATCCTCTAGCGGCCTCTCCAGCGTTACAGATTCATCCACAACTAGTAATTTAGCGCCAGCAGAGAACTTCCCCTTTACCAGTGCGGTAAATTTATTGCCAGCAAGCGATTCCAGATAGAAGATCTCTGAGCGTCCTCCAGTCACCTTGCTAGCAGGGAGTCGTGCTGGCAGTACCTTCGTATTATTCAATACCAAAAAGTGTTTATCATCGAGTAGCTCTACAATATCGCAGAAGTGATGATCGCTAAACTTGCCATCCTGTACGACCAATAGGCGAGAATCATCTCGTTTATTAGTGGGGGCTTGCGCAATCAACTCCATAGGCAGATCGTAGTCAAAGAGGGAGATGTTAATTAGAGCACCCCTCTCTGTTGGCTTTGCCAACATCTCCCCCATAGGGGGAGAAAAACGATATATTAGCCATTAAATAAATCCCTTCTCCAATGCACTCTTCACCGTTTTTATATCTTTATCGATCACATTTCTGCTTATCTCAAGCTCTTGCAGCTTCTGTAGCTCCTCTGGAGCTGTAGGCTCAACGCCAAGCGCACTTGATACAGCCTCTGGAAACTTCGCAGGGTGCGCCGTAGCAAGCACTATCGTCTCCTCTGGATCAAGCCATAATACATTCGCCGCCTCCACGCCGCATGCAGTGTGAGGATCGATGATGTAGTTATTATTCTTGTAAACACCTGCTATCGCTATCTTTATGGCGATATTATTGGCGGCGAAAGATTTAAACTCCTCCTTCACCTCTTCGATCTCATCGTCGTAGAAGGAGATTTTGCCATCCTCTTTAAGCTCTGTCATCACATCGTTCACTCTATCGGTATCAAGACCGAAGAGGAAGTATAGATAACGCTCAAAGTTTGAGGCGATCTGAATATCCATAGATGGGCTATAGGTCGGTTTTACATCCTGTAGGCTATAATCGCCACCAGAGATGAATCTATGAAGTATATCATTTGAATTTGTAGCAAGTACGAGATCGATCGGAAGTCCCATCTGTTTGGCACAGTATCCAGCGAAGATATTGCCAAAGTTCCCCGTTGGGACAACCATATTCACCCTCTCATCGGTGTCTAGCTGTAGATACGCATAGAAGTAGTATACGATCTGCGCCATAACTCTCGCCCAGTTGATCGAGTTAACGGCACCAAGATTGTACTTTCGCTTAAACTCTAGATCAGAGAAGAACGTCTTAACGAGGCTCTGACAGTCGTCAAATGTGCCATTTACAGCGAATGTATGCACATTATCATCTGTCACGCTCGTCATCTGTATCTCCTGTACAGGGCTTACACGCCCATTGGGATATAGAACGGTGATCGTTATATTATCCTTCCCACGCACGCCATGAATAGCGGCGGTGCCGGTGTCTCCACTTGTGGCAGCGATAATATTCAGCTTCTCGCCACGCTCCTTCATTATATATTCAAAGAGGTTGCCGAGTAGCTGTAGGGCGACATCTTTAAATGCAAAGGTAGGGCCGTGGAAGAGTTCAAGGAGGTAGCACTCCTTAATCTTCACAAGGGGTACCGTTTTAGGATCGCTAAATGTAGCGTAACTTCTATCGATTATCTCTTTTAGATCATCAGCAGGGATATCGTCGGCAAAGCATTGGATAATCTCAAACGCTGTGTCAGCATAGTTTTTGCCCTTTAGTGAAGCGAGATCTATCTGTGGGAAGGAGGATGGCACCAAAAGCCCACCATCCTCTGCCATCCCCATCATCACTGCGTCTTTAAAAGAGATATTGGCTACCTTGCCACGAGTGCTGATGTAGTTCATAGTCTTATACTAGGTTCATGCCAGCGAAGAAGAATGCGATCTCCTCTGCGGCGGTCTCTTTAGCGTCAGAGCCGTGAACGGCGTTGTGGTCGATCGATTTGCCGAAGAGTTTGCGCAATGTGCCTTCGGTTGCCATATCAGGGTTTGTTGCGCCCATAAGCTCTCTCCAGCCAAGGATAGCACCATCTTTCTCAAGAACTAGAACTACGCATGGCGCAGAGCTCATGAATGTGGTGAGTGCATCGTAGAATGGGCGTGAAGCGTGAACAGAGTAAAACTGTTGAGCGGTCTTTTTAGACATATGAATCTTGCGCATGCCAGCTACTTTAAAGCCATTTTGTTCGATGATATCGAGGATCTTTCCAGTGTCTCCAGCAGCTACAGCGTCAGGTTTGATTATTCCAAAAGTTCTTTCCATGTTAGGGTCTCTCCTTGTTAAAAGGAAGAGTATATCAGATATTATAGCGGTCTGCAACTAAGATATTTTAATATAACCCACGAAGTTTCAACTCCTGTCTCATCGCCTCTAGCTCTGCCCCAGCCTGGATCAGATCCCAATTTGCCACAGTTGCTAGCGTCGAAGATAGCGCCTTATTTAGATCTGTTGCTGCACCCATTAGTGAGGTGTAAAGCTCTGTTGATTCGCTATTATTCACGCCGTAGCTCTTTGCCTGTAGATACGTCTGTATCCGCTCCGCAACTCGAGATGCCATATCGTGCAGCGCATTAATATTGCTCTTATTGTGGTTTGGATAGACTATAGTCGCCCAATCAAGCCGTTCGAGCTGTTCGATAGCACGAGATAGCTCGCCTTTAAGCTCTGCCTGCCCGATAATATTAGCCAGATCGGCAAGATCGCTTAGCTTTATCATATAATCGAGCACATATTCGGCGGCGTAGACCATCCCTGTGGCGGATTCATCGAACGATGACTCCTTTCGGGAGACGATCTGCTCAAACCCGCAGGTAGATTGCGCCAAAAGTGCATTTGTATGTGCAAAAAAGTTTGGATGATAGCGGATGATCGAATTGATCTCCCCCATAATCTCTCTATACTGAATCATCGTCGCCTTAACCCTGCCGTTGCGGACTTTGCGCATTGTATTCACGAATAGGGGCATAACGGAGCCGAGATCCTCTACCTTCTCTGCATTTATAAATGAAGCGGCGATAGATCTTGCCGCCATAAGGGCTTTCTCCTGCTCTGTATGTTTATACTCCGCCGTCACATCGACGATCATCTCGTCTCTCTCTTCGGTGACAGTTCTGCCTAATATCCCTGCAATAGCTCCGACGACCTTAAAGATCACCGCTAACCCAAAGAAGAAGGCGAAACAGATAACAGAGAAAACGAAGAATAGGATAATGGCAAATTTCATCATCCGATTTCACCTACTGCACACGCTGCGATCTCGTTTACAAATCTGTCGATCTGCGTCTGATCCTCCCCCTCTGACATCACACGAAGCTTGTTCTCCGTGCCAGAGTAGCGCACCAGCAGTCGTCCAGAATCTTTTAGCGTCTCTTCGACCTCTTTAATTATCGCCTTAGTCTTAGGAAGCTCGTCTATAGGCACCTTTCGAGATACATTTACGCTTACAAGAGACTGTGGAAGGATCTTTATCTGCGAGGCAAGCTCTGATATGGACTTACC
>JAITWF010000046.1 GCA_031285415.1 Deferribacteraceae bacterium | reverse complement strand
GTAGGGGCGGGGTCTGCCCGCCCGATATATTAATGGGCGACCAAACGTCGCCCCTACCTCTGCATGGATTGCGGATCAAGTCCGCAATGACACAGAGTTTGCGATGATTTTACTGTAATCAACCATGGCACATTGGAGCGTTAATATGATAAAAACAACAATAGCACAGATCGATGTTGTGGATGACGCAGAGATGGAGGAGATATTGCAAAATGAAGATGATCTAAAAGCTGGATTATCTGACATTGAACGTGGACAGTATAGGATAGTTGAGTAATTATATTCATCATTGATATCGAGAGCAGAAAAGACGCCTACAATAAAAAATAGTAAAACACATTTTCAAAATGTTCATTTTTCTTTAAAACTGCTATTGACATTTAGCCTAACGTATATTAGAGTTAGTATCTAGTACATTTAAGGGGATGTTGCGTGACAAAAACTGGACACATAAACAGATGTGTAGACATCTAGTTTATGAAATGGCTACTGGTGGTGTATTACACAAGAGCGCATGCGGTTTTAGCGTACATTCTCTAACTCACAAAAATTATAAACAAATTTTATACAGCGTCACCAACACCCTCCCCTTAAGGGGGAGTAGTATTCGTTGGCACGCATATTGCTTGATCAGATATTAACAAGGGCAATGTACCCTGCCCTTACGCCTATATAAAGGAGCAAAGGATGAACTCGCAAAATCAAATGGATTTGATTCAAAGGAGCAATGGTGCTGTTGCGATGACTGCTATTGGCAGTGCAATCGACAAGCTTTTGCAACAGAGGTTTCAGCCAGAGGGCGGGATGTTGTTCGTGCACGATGTGCCGAATAAGTATCTTAATATGGATACAATCCGAAACTCGATGTATGAAAAAGACCCTCTGAGTATCTTCATGTTTCTAGAAAATCATGACTACGTACTGTCTCCAGATAGCGACATCCCTGACGAGACGGAAGAGTAGCTATGTATGGGGACATATAGGATCAATCTATTCAAAAAGATCACTATAGGCGAGCCGTGCAACTCTCCTGCAAGCGGTAACAATGATGAGTATTTTACACTCTTGGGTGGCTTTCAGCGGATGACTGTCACAAAAGTCAAAGAGTTTTATAAACTCGTCGAATATCCAGCCAGTGCATGTATAGACGGCGTTCACTACTGCCGCCACACGATCCCCATCTTCAACGCAGACGACCACCAGACACCGTTCAGTATAGGCAACTTCTTCCTAGTCAGCGCATTAAACCTAAACAAATCATCATCTATATTCAATGTATATAAAAGTGCAGATGAACTCTCCGCTGGGCTAAAAAGTGCCATTCGCACGCTAGCTCTTCGGTATCAAGAGTGCGATATACATATCTATGCCGATTTAAGCACGCACGATTTCGTAGTAGCGATCGGTAGCGATACTCCAGACAACCTTCAGGAGGTTTGGAGTGAGCTTCTCAAGATCCCTATCCCTCAATCAGAGGAGCTACTATTTCGCTCCTCCGAGTCGTTCCTTGCTATCCGTAGCGGATATAATGGCGACAACGATAAGCTGAACGAGCTAATCACTCATATACAGATGTTGGAGAGGAGAGCTACTGCTCCAAAGGCAATCTTCAAAAGGGAGATTGCAGAGCTAGATGCGCTACGAAAACATCTATATATAGAGAATAAGATACCGCTTGCGGCACGCAGATCCCTTGATTTTCTTGTGGATAACTCTACCTGCATGCTACAGACCGAGTATAAACGCACCTCCACCATCAGGATATATAAGCTCTTAAAGCGTGCATTGACAGCCATATCAGAGAGCAATATCTCTGGCTCCTATATCACCCACTGCCTTGGCGATCTTAGCTCTATCATGAACGCCTCCCTACTCTCTGGCAGTTTACGAATGGATCAGTTGAGCGTTAACGACGCAGATCTCATTGCCCCCACAAGCAAACTAGCGTACGCCTATGAAAGCGTTCTTGACAAACTTTACAAAACACTTAACTGCAAAGAGGATATCGAATCCGACCCGATCTTCTTTATCACCATAAACGCACTCAAAGGGTTAAGCTCCCAAAGCTATCTCTCAGATGGCAAAAAGCATGGCGCAGGCAGGATTATCAGCGTAAACTTTCCAAGCACAAACTTCTTTGATATGAAGATGTCTGTGCCTTATATCATACACGAAGCTGGGCATTACATCCATACACACGCCGCCACGCACCAGAAAAGAACCAAGGCGATGGAGGATCTCGTCGCATCATATATCAAGAAATATGTGTGGAGGCATGCCTTTCTAGATGAAAAGCTGACCGTTTCAGAAAAAGATTATAAACAGTTCATTTCATCTTTACTAAAAAGTTTTCAAAGTGTATACTTGTTCCAATACGAGTTACCGACTCGTAATTTTACACAGCAGTGTCTGGAGTATATAAAGTTCATACGACAGGCATTTAACGCTGATATAGGGCTAATGGAGGATAAAAGCGAGTATGAAAAGGGGTTGCTCCTTAGGCTTCGCCTAACATTTAATGCCCTATATGAGCAGCATGGACATTTCGTGTACACCTTTGCAGAGGCTATACGAGAGTCACGTGCAGACATTATAATGTGCGAGGTGTGTGGGCTAAACTACGAGCAGTACTTTAAGTTTCACTACAGATATCTAGAGCAGAATATGATTGAGAATGCTACGTACAACTATCAATATCTGTTCCGACTATCTGCCGTGTTTATAGTGCTGTCGGATGACAAGATCGACGAGATAAGGGCGCACATAAAACATTTGAACCAAGATGAGAGCAATTTTCTGAACAAGGTGCTGAAATTTTGGCAGGATAATTGCGAAATATTAAAGAGTTTAACCGGATACTTGCAGAGCGTTCGAGGGGATGTAGAGGGAAAACTGGAAAAGGACAAAGAGATTAAGCGCATATTGCGGCTATTTAGCGTAAACCCCTCACCAAATTTTAATGAAGCTGTTAAATGCTTGCATGATGAGTGGTACGAAGGTTTGTTATCATGGGAGAAACGCAACGATGAGTATTCTAAACAGGTTGCCATGCGATGACGAATATTTCACCCAACTTCTAAAGAAACTTGGAGTCAATAAAGATATACACAATTTTCGAGAGGATCTTCGCAGATCATTCTCTATAGACCACAGAACAATTCACGATCTAGATCTAAAGGGCGTTCATCACGCCGATATGAACCACTTTATAGCCCCTACAATGCACGACAACTCCCTTATATACTGCGGCGTCAAAAAGGAGTACGCACGCTGCTACTCCACCGTTACATATATCGATATGATCGGACTCAAGGCGATCAACGAGGCGATGTCCGAACGGACTGGCAGCGCATTAATTGCGTATGTATCAGATTTTTTGACAGAGAATCTTGATAAAGGGGTATTTTTAGTCAATCGCAAAGGTGGCGACGAGTTTCATGTGTTTAATATGAGCAATGTGCCGCCAGAGTGCAAGGAGAAGTACGGACTATATGTTAGCTCCGCCAACCGCCCTGCTATCCGAACAGAGACCGATATATTTAGCGACCTACAAAAACAGATCAGAGAGAAGCCTGTCTGCCTATACTTTTCCAATAATAGTAACACCTCATACTGCCTCAAAAAACAGGTGGATGGCGAGGGCGAAAATTGGTTTGATATAGAGGAGAGCGCAAGCTATCGATATCGAATACTATTACAGGGGATCACCTTTCGATTTGGTATAGGTGCAGACGAGGATGAGGCTTGGCAAGATGCCGATTATAAAAAAGAGAATGAAAAATCTATGCGCCGTGGCGATTTTAACGACGAGGTGCGTATCGGCATAATATCAGAGGATGACATACGCTACTTTGACCCACACAGCCATATATTTCTGATAGTCGACCCAGGAGATGGCGAATCTAGAGACGACGAGCTTTTGGAGATATTAAGATCCACATTAATCGAAAATGGCTACAACCCATTAATGTATACCGATAAAGAGTTCCCAGACGTCACATATATCGTTATTGGGCTAGAGAAAACTCGAGTAGGCAAATTGATAACAGCATATACCTCTGACATGTCTCGCCTCAAGACAACAAATAGCGAGCTACTCAGAGATTCACTTCTAGAATTTTTAACCGATGTGGAATCTGAAAAGAATAGATTAACTGACGATCTGATGATGATCTATACTGATGAAATAGACCGATATATACAGCTTCAAGATCAAACTCGATTGTCTAATACGTTGAGCTCATTAGTGAATGATATATCAAAAAATGATATACGTGTGGTGACCTTCAAAAAGATTGAGAAGCTTGTGAATGATAGGTTCTCCGCCTACCCTGATCTGCTCGACAAGAGAAAAACGATCTATAGACTGTCGAATAAATACCTATGCGAGGCGTGCGCAAAGGTGGGGTAATACTTGGAAGGGGCAACCAAGGTTTCCCCTTTCCACCTTCCCCTTCCTTTTAGGATTCGCTACAGTGAAATGAATTCACTTGCGCTCATTTTTTATTTTTTTCATAAGCATTATTAAGTTTGGTGTACAAATCTGAAATAAAATCATCATAATCTACAAAATCACCTTTTTCTTCAGCCGCAATAGCTTCATCGAGCATATAATATAGCTCGTTGCGACCGTAAAATTTTTCATATGTCTCTATACTCATAATAGCCAGTTCTCCGTAGTCATTATCGCACAAGCATGCCACTATACGTCACTGCGGACTTGATCCGCAGTCCAGTATAAAATTTATAAAAATTCACAAATTACCTATTCAAAAAGGTATTCAGCTTCATAAAGATCGTCTGCACGTCGATAGGTTTGGCGATATGGTCGTTCATACCAGACTGGATCGATTGTTTCACATCTTCGGAGTAGGCGTTTGCCGTCATCGCTATAATAGGCACACTCTGTGCATCCTCTCGCTCTAGCGCCCTAATGGCGCCAGTCGCCTCATAACCGTTCATTATCGGCATCTGTATATCCATAAAGATCAGATTGTAATAGTTAATAGGGGATCTTTCAAACATCTTAACAGCCTCTGCGCCGTTCACAGCCTCCTCCACAATCACCCCTGCTGGCAAGAGAATCTCCTTTGTGATCACACGGTTGATCTCAATATCCTCTACGATCAGGATCCGTTTCCCCTTTAGATCAATATCCAGTACGACCTCTTTATTTACAAGCTCTCTGTCAGATTTTGCAAATTTAAGGGTAAACTCGAATACAGACCCCTCCCCCTCTATGCTTTTGACGGTGATACATCCGCCCATCATATTCGCCAAGTTCTGGCTGATCACAAGCCCAAGCCCTGTGCCGCCAAATCGAGAGGAGATAGTATTATCCGCCTGTTCAAACGCTTTGAATAGGTTTGCCGCCTGCTCCTCCTTCATACCGATACCGTTATCAACCACCGAAAAGGTCACGCTGACATCGTTATCCGTCTCCTCATGCAGATCAACGCTTAATGCAATGTACCCCTCTGCTGGGGTAAACTTCGCAGCATTCCCCAATAGGTTTATCAGTATCTGGCAGAGGCGCAGTTTATCGCCTAATAGTACAAAGTTTGGGAGCTTCGACGAGTTCGAGAAGAAGTTTATATTTTTATCGTGGCAACGTTGAGCGATGATACTCGATACCTCATCTATGGCGTTGCAGATCGAGAACGGTTCATTCGCTATCTCAAACTTTCCAGCCTCGATCTTCGACATATCAAGGATATTGTTCAGAAGCCCCAGAAGGTGGGCGGATGACATTATGATATTATTAATAGAGCTAAGTACCTTATCTTTATCATCGGCGGATTGTTTGATTATATGCGACATTCCGACGATAGCGTTCATAGGTGTGCGGATTTCGTGGCTCATACGTGCGAGGAAGTCGCTCTTTACCTTCGAGGCAGAGAACGCCGCCGCCTCCACAGCCTTCCGCTCTGTCACATCTCGAGATATACCTAATAGCCCTATAATCTTATCATCTTTGATAATCGGCACCTTGATCGTCTCAAATAGATAGTAGGTGCCATCGTTTTTATACACTCGCTCTTCGCAGATCTTTGTAACTCGCTTTGTAAGCACCTCTTTGTCGGCTGATAGATAATCGGGGATCTGTTCGGGGGATATATTAAAAAGGAAGTAGTCATCTTGACCTATTACATCGGCTCTATTAAGCCCAAAATACTGCTCAAACTGCCTATTGCAGCGAGTATACCGCTGGTTTAGATCTTTACAGAAGATCAGATCAGGGATCGTTTCAAAGATAATATCCATCGTTAATGATTCGATGGCAAACTGCTCATTATGATCGTTGATACGCCTCTTTAGCTGAGTAGTCAGCTGGCGATTTTTTCTTAAACTAAAT
>JAITWF010000085.1 GCA_031285415.1 Deferribacteraceae bacterium | reverse complement strand
CAACTCCTAACCCCTCCCACTGGGGGGGAGGGTGCCCGAAGGGCGGGAGAGGGGTTTATTTAAAATGTAAATACTAGAGGTTCATACTGGATACATTTCTACAGCAGCTTATAAATGGGCTGACTTACGGTAGCTTACTGGGATTCATTGCGCTTGGATATACGATGGTGTACGGTATACTCAAGCTTATCAACTTTGCGCACGGCGATATCGTTACGCTTTCGGCGTTCTTAGCGATCACGCTCCTCCCCTTTGCGGCGATGTTTGGCTCGATTGGGGTACTTATCACCGTGATCGCCGTTATGCTATTTATCAGTATCGTTGCGATCATTTTAGAACGCTTCGCATACAGACCGCTAAGATCCGCTCCACGATTGAGCCTTATCGTATCGGCGTTGGGTGCAGGGATGGTAATTCAGAACGCCGTCATGCTTGTGTGGGGCGCAAACCCTCGGGTATTTCCTGCGGAGTTATTCCCTGCTGGCGTTGTAACTATTGGCACACTATCGGTTAGCTATCTTAGCTTAATAATCTTAGCTCTCAATATAGTCCTAATGGGGCTACTACTTATATTTATCAATAAAACTCGTGTGGGGATAGCGATCCGTGCGCTCTCGATCGATTACGAAACGGCAGAGCTGATGGGCGTTAACGTCAACCACACGATTACGATAGTATTCATCATCGGCGGTGCGATAGGTGCGCTTGGCGGCATGCTTATCGGCGCAAGCTACGTTACAGTACCATTTAATATGGGCTTCGACTACGGCTTAAAGGCGTTTATTGCGGCGATCCTTGGTGGTATCGGCAGTATCCCTGGGGCGATGTTTGGTGGGCTTCTACTTGGGCTTACATTCACCTTCTGTAGTGGATATATCTCCAGCACTTGGGCAAACGCCGTTACCTTCATCGTATTAATAATAATGCTTATATTCAGACCTAATGGGCTGTTTGGGCAGAGCTTAGTGCAGAAAGTATGATAAAGAAAGCTGCTATCCTCGCCATTTTAGCTGTAATATTCCCACATATATCGGGCAGTGCGTGGCTATCTATAGGTACGACGTTCTTTATCTTTGCGCTAGTAGCCCTTTCGCAGGATATTGTGCTTGGCAGAGCTGGCGTATACGATATGGGGCATGCGATCTACTTTGGTATCGGCGCATACGTGTTCGCTATAGCGGTTTCGCACTTTGGGCTAAGCTTCCCATGTGCGGCACTGTTGGCGGTCGCAATTCCAGCAATAGCAGCAATCTTGATAGTATCTCCTGTGATACATCTGCGAGGGGACTACTTTCTGGTCGTCAGTATCGGACTAAATATAATCTTTATACAGATCCTTAATAACAACCTCTTCGGTCTCACAGGGGGGCCCAATGGGATCTTTGGCATTATGCCAGATAACCTTATGGGGCTAGACTTTACCTCGCCTAAGGTGATCTACTATATGGCGTTTGGTGCGCTCTTACTCACGATTGTGATGTTAAATAACTTTGACAACTCTAAATACGGCAGGGCGTTGTTCTTCGTACATCAAGATGACCTTGCTGCTCTTAGTATGGGGATAAATCCAGTGTACTTAAAGCTTGTGAGCTTCGCCTTTAGTGCAAGTCTTGCTGGCTTTGCAGGTGTACTCTATGCGCTTGAATATTCGGCGGTATCGCCAGAGATCTTTGGTGTAGATCAGTCGATTATCTTCTTTGCTATCGTGATCGTGGGTGGGCAAGGCTCGCTTGCAGGGGTGCTACTCGGTACCTTCGTGATGTTCGTCATGCCAGAGCTTTTCAGAGGTTTTGCGCAGGTGCGCTACCTGATCTTTGGGCTTGCGATGGTTGTGCTGATGATTATACGTCCGAACGGAATTTTACCTACAAAATACGGATTCTATCCGAAAAAGTTCTTCAATAGGGGCAAAGTATGAGCCTTCTATCGGTGCGCAGCTTAACAAAATCGTTCTACGCCCTCAAAGCCGTCAATGAGGTGAGCTTTGATATAAAAGAGGGGGAGATCCTTGGCGTTATAGGCCCCAACGGCTCGGGCAAGACGACGCTATTCAACTGTATCAGCGGAATAACGAAGCCAGATTCTGGCGAGATTATATTTAATGGCAAAAATATCTGCGGCAAGTCTATACATGCAATCTCAAAGATCGGTATCCGTCGCACATTTCAGACTATACGCCTCTTCAAAGATATGAGCGTGGCGGAGAATATCTATTCTGGCTACTACTCCACCTCTAAACAGAATATCTTTCATGCTCTCACGCACCTTGGAGGGTATAAGAGGGACGAGGCGGAGGCTTGGCAGGCGGTAAAGGATATTGCAAAGTTCTTTAAGATCGATAAATATCTGACGGCTAGGGCAGGGGAGCTTGCCTACGGCATACAGCGCAAAGTAGAGATTGCAAGGGCTATGCTTGCAAAGCCTAAACTACTGATATTAGATGAACCAGCGGCAGGGATGAACGATCAGGAGAAGATCGAGCTATCCGCTATGATTCAAGATATCCTATCGAAGGGGACGACTGTGCTGATGATCGAGCACGATATGGATATGGTGATGGAGCTTTGCCACCGCCTGATAGTGCTGAATCAGGGCGTGTTACTGGCGGAGGGGCTGCCAGCCGAGATTCAGGAGAATAGAGAGGTTGTCGAAGCGTATATGGGGGTGGATGAGGATGAACTTTAGCGTTAACGATCTTCACGTCTCCTACGGTGGGATAACGGCTCTCTCTGGTGTCAGTTGCGAGGTACAGGAGGGGGAGGTCGTCTGCCTCTTGGGGGCAAATGGCGCTGGTAAGAGTACCCTTCTAAAGAGTATTAGTGGGCTAGTGAAGCCGAAGAGCGGCACAATAACATTCGATAACACAGATATAACAAATAATCCGCCATACAAGATCGTCTCTATGGGGATCACGCATTCTCCAGAGGGGCGGAAAGTTTTTGCAACACTTTCGGTGGAGGAGAACCTCGTCATGGGGTCGTACGTGCTGAAAAAGTACGATCATGAGCAGCTGGAGTTTGTTTATAATATCTTTCCACGTCTGAAAGAGCGCAGGGGGCAGATGGCTGGCACGCTATCGGGTGGGGAGCAGCAGATGCTCGCTATCGGCAGAGCGTTAATGTCGAAGCCGAAGTTGCTACTATTAGATGAACCTAGCCTGGGGCTTTCGCCACTTGTATCAAAGGAACTTTTCGCCCTTATCAAGATGTTGAACTCTGAATACAAACTATCGATCCTGATAGTGGAGCAGAACGCTGGAGCAGCTCTAAAGCTATCGCATAGAGGATATGTGCTGGATGTAGGCAAAATAGTTATGTCTGGCAGCTCTAAGGAGCTACTTGCGTCGCCAACGCTGAAAGAGAGCTATCTCGGCAAAGCGCATCATTAAATGAAC
>JAITWF010000064.1 GCA_031285415.1 Deferribacteraceae bacterium | reverse complement strand
ATACTTCTATTCATCCTCGTCGACGGCTGGACACTCCTGATCACGTCGCTAGTCAAGAGTTATAACTACTAACCTATGACACCCTCCCCTTGAGGGAGGGTCGAAACATGCAATGTTTCGGGGAGGGGTCTACCCCCCACCGAGTCGCATTCTGCTCCTCGACTCCCCCTCAAGGGGGGAGTGCCATGACAATTTACGGATGTGTCACACCAATCTTCAAGAACTGTAGATACTGCTCATTCGATACGCTCGACTCCCAATACCCTGTAACCATCGCCACAATCGTGATCAGTACAAAGATCCCTACAGCAACCAGTGGGAACCATTTATTATACCGTACAACCGTCGTTTCGAGACACTCTGGTGTACCTCTATGCTTTATGCACTCGTGACAGCCGACGCAATCAGGGTTATGGATAGTTTTTTTCGTATGAACCGATAGCCCAGATGGACACACCTTTGTGCATTTCATGCAGCTAGTGCAGGCTTCGGCGTTGCGCTTTACCTTTATAGGGGAGAGCACAGAGAACAGTCCAAGCAGCGCACCGTATGGGCAGAGGTTTTTGCACCAGAAGTTTCTAAAAACTAGTGTCAATAGTATAATTGCGACCAGCACTAAAACAGTCGTCAACGACGGTGGAGTGAATAGATACAACATCTTTGCGTCTGACACTGCATTGTACGGCGAGTTTATAAACGCCCTTATCGCATTTATATCCATTCCAAAGAGTACAACGTATACGAAAAAGCCTAGTAGCACATATTTCAGCGCCCACACAGGGATATACCACGGGATTCGCTTATTAAACCCGATCTTCGAGACCGACTCCGATACACACCCCACTGGGCAGATATGGCTGCAAAAGCTCTTTTTCAGCACGATACTCATCACTATTATAGCGATAAAGATCGTTAATCCTGCTGGATGCACTCTGTCATACTCAAAACTCATCACAAGCTGTTTCAGCCCCAGTAGCGCACTGATTGGAAGAAACCCCTCCACCCCAAAAGGCTTTGTGGCAGTCATATCGCCATTATTCAGTGCGTTAAGATATAGCGCAAATCTGGCTCCTATCCCAACGATATACACAAAAAACAGAACTTGAGCCACTTTACGCAAATTATTTAGCATGAAAATCTCCTCTATGCTAATAGAGACATCAGATTGACAATTTAGTTCTGATAATTATATACTACTTTTTTATGGAGGCAACCATGGATAATGAGATCACAGTCAAAACGTTGAAAGACGAGATCGATATATATAGCTCAAACAGCATACTGGCGTACGGAACGGCGGCGCAGAATAAGTCATCCGAGTTTATGACATCGATCCTAAACGCCGCCCAGACGAAAGATATCGGCGACACTGGCGAGCTTCTGGGCGATCTGATGGTGAACCTTAAAAAGTTTGATGCAAACTCTAAGGGGGGCAACTTCATCACAAGGCTCTTCTCATCGGCTAAATCACAGATCACCTCCCTGCAAGCCTCCTATAGCAGTGCAGAGACGAATATAAATAGGATCACGCAGGAGCTAGAGAGCCATCGCCGCACCCTGATGGAGAATGTAGCTCTGCTGGATAAGCTATACGAAAAGAATCTGGAGTACGCCGAAGAGCTGCAACTGTATATAACCGCTGGCGAGGAGAAGCTTGCAGAGGTGCGCAATGAGACGTTGCCAGCGTTAAAGAAAACAGCTGAAGGATCTGATAACCAGCTAGACGCACAGCGATTTAAAGATACTGTCGACGCTGAAAATCGCCTAGAGAAGAAGATTACTGACCTGAAACTGACTCGCACTATTGCGCTACAGTCGCTTCCGCAGATTCGATTGCAGCAATCTGGCTCGAATGTATTGGTGGACAAGATTCACTCATCGATAGTGAATAGTATTCCGCTATGGAAGGGGCAGATGGTGCTAGCTCTGGGGCTAAACAAGAATGTGAACGCTATAAAGGCGCAGCAGAGCGTGACCCAGACCACAAATGAGCTACTTCGCCGCAATAGTGAGCTTCTGAAAACCAGCACTATCGAGGCGGCAAAGGAGTCGGAACGCACTATCGTGGATATCGATACGCTAAAAAAGGCTAACGAAGATATCATAACCTCTATTCAGCAGGTTGTCGCCATCCAACAGGAGGGGAGACAGAAACGGCAGGAGGCGGAGGCGGAGCTAGTGAAGCTAGAGAAGGAGCTAAAAGAGCGACTTATAGGCGTAATTGCACAGAAATAAGTTCACACAATGTTTATTTACAAAATTTACAATATTTGCAAAATAAGTGTTGACATTTTGTATATCAAGCACTATAGTTACTTATGAGTTGGAGACAGCTCATTCCCGCTGGGTGTACAGTATGCCGTTCTGGTAGAATTGTAACCCTTGTTATCTTTACCCCTCCTGCGAGCGACTTATGTCGCTCGCTCGAATTTTAAGGCAAAATAAATATTACCTCACTACAATATCTCTACCCTTTAGATACTCTTTCAACTGCGGCACACTGTATTCACCGTAATGCACGATACTTGCCACAAGGGCAGCGTCCGCCTTACCATCCGTTAGCACCTCTGCGAGGTGTTCTGGTTTGCCAGCTCCGCCAGATGCCACTACCGGCACCCCTACCGCCTCACTTATCATACGTGTGAGGTGGCACTCGTAGCCAGCTTTGGTGCCGTCAGCGTCTACAGAGTTTAGTACGATCTCCCCTGCTCCAAGCTTTTCAGCCTCCAACGCCCATGCAAGTGCGTCTTTATCGGTGTGCGTGCGACCGCCATTTATCAGTACCCTATACCCCGACGGCATAGAATCATCTTTTAGAGCGTCCATCCCCAATACTATACACTGCCTGCCGAAGATCGCCGCCCCCTCTGATATAAGGGAGGGATTCTTCACCGCTGGCGAGTTTAGGCTCACCTTCTCGGCACCTGCGAGGAGTACCGCACGGATCTGCTCCACGCTCGATATGCCGCCACCGACGGTGAACGGTATAAAGATCGTCTTTGCTACTCGTTCTACCACATCGAGCATAGCCGATCTACCCTCAGCAGACGCCGTTATATCATAGAATACAAGCTCGTCGACCCCCTGTCGGTAGT
>JAITWF010000055.1 GCA_031285415.1 Deferribacteraceae bacterium | reverse complement strand
CTCGTCTGCGTCAGGGCGAATTCTTGCGCCAGATCCCTTTGTGGTCGTTACCTCTAGCATATTGAATGTATCGCCGTAGTAATCAGGCGCATTATACTCTAGCTTTTTAGCGGTAGAGATAGAGAGCCGTGAGCCTTTGCCGATATTGATTAGCAGCTCGTCTAAGATTGAAAAGCCTAACAACCGCTTGCCAAGTGAGCCAGCTATCGCCGCCCCCTCAATATATGTACCATCTTTATAGGCTAGATAGTGAATTTCACCAAGATACTCACCATCATCTGTGATCTTCTGCGTCAATATCTGCCGTGCGCCATCCTTTGCGGTGACGCTACGGAATAGCAGCGATATACCCTGCTGAATCTCCACAAACTTTTTGCCGTCGTGCTTATAGATCTTTGAAGCAACAGCATCGTCGGCGAAGTTCGAGACAAAAAGCTCATCTACGCCATCTTTATCAAGATCGGCAGCCTCGATATTCAGTATCTGTCCAAACTTCCCTTCAACCTCTGCGATCTCTTTGTAATCTTTGGTTGGGTCGAATAGGTAGATCTCTTTGCCGAGTGCGCCAGCGAGGTATCGTGTGGAGTTATCTTTTATAAACTCTCCCATAGCTATCGAGATATATCTGCCGTGGGGGAGCTCTTTGCCGTATACAACCTCTAGCTTTTCGGCAGCCTCTCTATCTTTCAGGGTGATACTACCTGCAATTAGGTTTAGTTTACTGCTATTTTGTAGCACATTGTATGCAATGATATCGCCTGTGCGCTTGAGGGTGATAGTGTAATCCCCCGATTTCGCCTCTCGCACGGTTGAATTCGCCATTAAGATAGAGGTGAGTATGCTGGTATCCTCATCTGATAGGTTATCACGCACTACTTTAGCTTGGATAGGGGTGATAAAGCCCACCTTATCGCCCACAGTAGGTTTTACACCTTTATATGTAACTTCGCTGAACTCCTTATCGACCTTGACGACGTTAAGCTCGCCAGCCGTTCCCTGTTTGCTGCCAAGGACTTTACCAGTCACAGGGTGAACGATCGGCTCCCCCTCGTGAAATACTGATAGCTTTGCACCATTTACAAGCCGCTTGTCGCTACCGATATCGATGAAAGCTCTATTGCCCTCTACCTCGATAACGATCCCTGTGGTGCTATTAAAGTACTGCTCGATATCGGCTACAATCTTATTTACACTCTCCTGCGCAAAGCTTTGCGTGGATATAAGTATAAATAGTAAAAGAAATAAATGCATTATTTAACCCTGATTATATTTGAGTCTCAAAACGACCACCCCGCCGCTATGCGGCACCCCTCCAAGGAGGGGAACTTGAAAACCGCATTGCCGCCAGTTCCCCTCCTTGGAGGGGTGGCACCAAAGGTGACGGGGTGGTTTTATAAAATGTAGCTACGTGTCTGCTTATCCTGCACAACTTTATCAAGATGAGCGTGGACGTATGCGCTATCGATAGAGATCTCCCCTCTGGCGCACTCTGGAGCGTCGAATGAGACCTCCTCCAATACCCTCTCTAGAAGTGTGTGCAATCTGCGTGCGCCGATATTCTCTACGAGCTGATTCATCTCAAACGCCATCTCGGCTATCGCCTCGATACCATCGTCGGTGAACTTTAGGAATACCTCATCCTGCTCCATAAGGGCTGTATACTGCTTTGTAAGGGAGTTTTCAGGCTCCTTTAATATTCTGATAAAATCATCTTTCGTAAGGCTATCAAGCTCTACACGGATCGGGAAACGCCCCTGTAGCTCTGGCAGTAGATCGCTCGGTTTCGCTAGCGAAAAGGCACCAGCGGCGATGAATAGTATATGATCGGTGCGTACCATGCCATACTTTGTGATAACGGTCGACCCTTCAACGATCGGCAGTAGATCTCGTTGCACACCCTCTCGAGAGACGTCGCCGCCCCCCTTGTGTGCACCATCCCTCTGGCAAACTTTGTCGATCTCATCTAGGAAGATTATTCCAGACTGCTCCGCACGCTTCACAGCGATATCACGCACCTCGTCCATATCGACGAGCTTTGCGATCTCCTGCTGCTCCACTATCAGGCGAGCCTCCTTTATCTTGAGCTTCTTCGCCCTCTTCTTATTGGGGAAGAAGTTCTTCATTGCGTCTTGCAGATTCATCCCCATCTCTTCGAGACCCATGTTCGAGAAAACCTCTACATGAGGGGTATCGTCCACCTGAATCTCGATCTCTCGATCCTCAAGCTTCCCATCCTGCAACATCTTGCGGAACTTCTCACGAGTCTCTGACTGCGGCTGTGGGGTATCGTCCATAGCATAGCCCTGTGTGGCTGGCGTAGCTGGCGGCAGGAGGAGGTCTAGAAGCCGCTCCTCCACTACCTGCGTTGCCTTTGCGGCTACTTCGCTCTTCTTCTCCGCTTTTACAAGCGATATCGAGATCTCCATAAGGTCTCTGATCATCGATTCTACATCTCTGCCAACGTAGCCCACCTCAGTAAACTTACTCGCCTCCACCTTTATGAATGGAGACTTCGTTAACTTTGCCAGCCTACGAGCGACTTCGGTCTTACCGACCCCTGTAGCACCTATCATTATGATGTTTTTAGGCGTTACCTCGTCTCGCATACTGCCAGTGAGCTGTAATCTGCGCCATCTATTGCGCAAAGAGACCGCTACAGCTTTCTTTGCGGCGTGCTGCCCGACGATATATTTGTCAAGTTCGGCGACTGTCTCTCGTGGAGTTAAATTTTTCATAGTGTTTCTATTCTCACATTGTGGTTCGTATATATACAGATATCAGCGGCGATATGCAGAGCCTTTTCGGCGATCTCCTTTGCTGATAGGTCTGTTGTAGCAAGCATAGCTTTAGCTGCGGCAAGTGCGTAC
>JAITWF010000052.1 GCA_031285415.1 Deferribacteraceae bacterium | reverse complement strand
AGGGTGTTATAATGCATTTAGGAGTAATCATGCGACAGATAAAATTTTTTGACACGACACTACGAGATGGCGAGCAAGCACCCGGCTTTTCGATGAAAACAGATGAGAAGATCGCCCTTGCTCTCCAGCTAGAGAGGCTCGGTGTTGATATAATAGAGGCAGGTTTTCCTGCTACCTCTCCAGGTGATTTTGAGGCGGTAGAGCGGATCGCCGCCGTGATAAAGAACGCAAGTATTGCAGGGCTATGTAGAGCTAATAAGGCGGAGATACAGACGACGTGGAATGCGCTGAAAGGTGCTGCAAAGCCTCGTATCCATATCGTTATCGCTACCTCTGATATACATCTAGAGACGAAGCTTAAAAAGTCGAAAGATGAGGTACTGCGTATGGCGGTCGACGCCGTCACATTTGCTAAAACGCTCTGCGACGATGTAGAGTTTAGCGCAGAGGATGCTATCCGCTCTAATCCTGACTACCTATGTCAGGTGATAGAGGCGGTTATTGACGCTGGTGCCTCTACTGTGAACGTTCCAGATACTGTGGGGTACACGATCCCTGCGGAGTTTGAAACGCTTATACTGTACATTCGTAGTAAAGTCCCTAATATAGAGAGAGCCAATATTAGTGTACACTGCCACAACGACCTTGGCATGGCTGTAGCGAACTCGCTAGCGGCGATCAGGGCTGGGGCGAATCAGGTGGAGTGTACCGTAAACGGTATCGGCGAAAGGGCAGGGAACGCCGCACTGGAAGAGATCGTAATGATGTTGAATGTGCGCAAAGATATCTTTAACGATATTATCTGCAAGATAAAGACCGAGGAGATCTACCGCACCAGTAAGCTATTGAGCAGTATCACAGGGATCGAGTGCCAGCCTAATAAAGCGATCGTCGGAAAGAATGCCTTTTCGCACGAATCTGGCATACATCAGGATGGAGTGCTGAAAAATCCGTTCACCTACGAGATTATGACCCCTGCAAGTGTAGGATTTCCAGGCAATAAGATAGTGTTAGGGAAGCACTCTGGGCGCAATGCATTCACCACTCGCCTTACAGATCTAGGGCATACGCTTGATACTGCTGCTATGGAGGAGCTATTCGCCGAGTTTAAGATCTTAGCGGATAAGAAGAAGGAGGTTCACGATGAGGATCTCGACGCCCTTGTATACAGTAGATCAAATGTAGACAAGGTGCATTTTGAGCTTGAATATGTATGCTTCTCTAGCGGCAATAAACATGTGCCGACGGCAACGGTAGTGCTGAAAACGCCATCAGGAGAGGTTATAACGGACGCATCTACAGGGGATGGTCCTGTTGACGCAGCTTTTCGTGCGATTGAGCGAATCTCAAACGTTAATAGCCGCCTACTGAAATATAAGATAAACGCTGTAACAGCTGGCAAAGATGCACAAGGGGAGGTTGCACTCACCGTATCATTCAACGAAACAGATGGAATCTCCGCAAGGGGGTACTCCACCGATGTGCTTGTAGCGAGCGTGAAGGCGTATATAAATGCACTTAATCGATATGTTGCACGTGGTATGAAATCGAAATGAGATCGATCTTTACATACAAAACTTTTGCAGCCTTCGTTGCTCTTGTATTTTTTGTATGTAGTACCTATGCCGCTATATCAAGCGGTATCTCTGTGGATATTCGTAATAGAGAGCAGAGGGCGGTTCATACCGTTACGCAGCTCTTAAGTTTTGAGGGAACGCTTAAATCTGCTATCGGTAAATATCAGAATAGAAGCAACTTCACCGCAAAGTATCTGAACGAACATTCAGCGATTGATACCGCTATTCTGACTGCTTTAACCGAAAACAACGCCTTTTATGATGATGTTATGCGAGGGATATTCATTACAGATACCCCTGTGGTGAATAAGTATGCTGGCGAAGATGTCCGCTTTGCAACGGATTACTATGAACAGGGCGTGCAGTATTACATCTTTCAACATAAACTTACTAATGGGCGATTTCTTGTATTCAAGCTTGCTCCGCAGGAGTTTATAGAGGAGGCTGGCTTTGCACCGTACCGAGATGGAATCCGCATAGCCTTTAAAGACGCTATCTCTGGCGAGCTTATTGCAGGTAGCGAAGAGCTCTTTTTAAATAATGATAACACCCTCAAAAGTGTTGTACACTTTAATGGAGGGGCGTTTGAGCTTGCATCACTTGCGTATAGTGGCGATAATGAATATGAAAAAACAGTTTTTAAACTACTTTTATGGCTTTTTATCGTAGCAGGTACACTATTTTTATATGTTTTAACCAGATTTATACAGAGATTAGTGCTCAGAAAGAATGCCTACGCAAAGCTTTTCTACTCCTCCTCGGCTGGCATGTTCAACATAAACCCAAAAACAGGTATAATACAGAGTATAAACGATCAGGCGGCGATTATTCTTGGGTATGACTCCTCTACATCCGTTGCCAATAAATTTGTCTCTCTATACAATCATATAGCCGACTATGAGGTGCGTGCAGAGCTCGCCAAAGAGCTGATGGAGTCTGGGTATATTCACAATAAGGGCGTGCATCTGTTGAAAAAAGATGGAAGTAGATTATGGGTGCTACTCTCAATGAGGATGTCCTCTAGCTCGATCTGTTCCTGTCTGTTGGTGGACGCAGACGAGAAGATAAATCTATATCGAAGAGTTATGGTGGAGCTAAACGACGCTAACTTTGTTATCGGCAATATTCCTGCGGCACTCCTTCTGTTTGATGAGGAAGGAAAGGCTGTAAACTCTAATATATTCGCACAGATCATGCTAGGCAAAACCTCCAGAGAGATCTTGGGTAAAACATCCGCCGAGATCTTCCCCTCTGATATCGGGGAGGCGATGTATCAGGAGGATCAAGAGGTGCTGAAAACAGCCCAATCCCTTGCAGGTCAAGAGGTACGTTTTGCTACATTTGGGCAGGAGAAGAAGGCGTACCTTATATACAAGATCGTACGAAACCCTAGCGAGGATGGAATAAAGGGGCTACTATACTTTATGGTGGATGTCTCTATCAGACGGCTTGCAGAGGAGTCTGTCGAGCGTAAATCAGAGGAGCTTGCAGGTATTGAGTCTGATATAAAGGCCGTTATATCAAGCGAATCGGAGAAGCTACTGGCTGCCGAGCAGTTTGCCTTCTATAAGGCGAAACTAACGGAGATGGCAGATACCCTTGACGCTATCAGGTTTACATCTCAAGATCTTAAACTGTATGTAGATAGGCTAAAACCGACGATCGACCCTATAAAATTTAATGTTTACGATCTATTGAAAGATGTTTTTGATCTCGTATCACCACTTTTAAAGACTCAAGAGATCGATATCCACCTTGCCCCACTTGCGAGAGAGTATATCGGCAGAGTCACATTAAAGGGCTATGCAAATGAGCTACGCCAAACGATCACCACGATAGTGCTTGGAATGCGCAATAATATCCTATTAAGGGAGAGCGGTAGATATACTATAAACATGAGTATCGCCGTGCAGAGCTTTAATATGGTGATAACTATCGAAGATAATAGCGGCAGTAGATACGAGGATATGAGCGACGAACCGCTGATGAATATATTGGAGAATGTAACGCTATATTCGGCTAAACTGCTGATTCGGCATGAAATGCGTGGCGAGTTATCGAATAGATACACCGAGCAGGGCGTGAAGTGTGTTATAACGCTTCCGAATACACTGTGAGTTGTACTGCGCAAGGTATCGTAAAGGAAGTCTATCCTGATGGCGAGATACGTATCGAGATTCCACCATCGGAGGCTTGCTGTAGCTGCGGAGGGCGAATGCTCTGCGGCACTGGTAGCGGCAGATCGATACGAATTGAAGTTGATAAAGAATATAATATGGGTGAAGAGATCACCCTTTCGATCCCCTCGTCGTCGATAATGGCAACGGCGTTTATGCTGTACGCTATGGGGGCGATAGTGGGGGTGCTGGTTGCGGCGGCTGCGTCGGCAATCGTTAATGAAACAGCGGCTGTTATCACCTTCTTCGCTGTAATTGCGATCTGGGTGCCTATAGCGGCG
>JAITWF010000035.1 GCA_031285415.1 Deferribacteraceae bacterium | reverse complement strand
TTCACCCTATGAGCCGTTTCTATTACACCTCTATCTTGCACAATTTCTAGCATTTTAAGTAGCTCTCTAGGTGTTATGCTTTTTATCGGTCTGTCGCCAAGCATTGGGAATACGTCCTTTTCGAGATACTGCCACTTTCTTATGGCGTGCTTCTCCGTCCACGAATTTTTATACTTTTCAAACCACTCCACAGCTATAGCCTTGAAAGTATTGGCGTATGCCTCTATTAGATGGAGTTTCTTTGCCTTTTTAGCCTCTGATGGGTCGATTCCATTTTGCAAGAGCTTTCGTGCATCGTCACGTCTCTCTCTAGCCTCTCTCAACGTGGTTTCTGGATATACGCCAAGTGCAAGCGTCTTACGCTTTTGGGCAAAACGATAATCGTATTGGAAATATTTCCCACCAGTAGGTAACAATAATAGATACATACCCTTTTCATCGGCAAGCTTGTACTGTTTTTCTTTTGGTTTAGCATTTTTAATGGTGATCTCTGTTAGTGCCATAAAACCTCCCCTTATCGCCCTTTCAGCCACTTGACGGTAGACAACTTTCAAAGCACACTATCCACCGTCACATCTACCGTCATATAGTGTTGGATTTGATAGAATCATTATAAAACTCTTTGGATAATAAATCAAGAGAAACACCACAAAACAAAAGGCTTCGCAGATCTCTCTGGAAGCCTTTGTATATCTAACAGACGGGCGATGCAGGAATCGAACCTGCGACACCAAGCTCCGGAGGCTTGTGCTCTATCCCCTGAGCTAATCGCCCTACAATTTTATTCTGGATTGCGGTTCAAGTCCGCAATGACGGCAAGAATGGTCTACAGCGAATGGTTTACAAGCACCCGACCTTTGATCTGTTTATCAAGCATTAGTGGAATGTAATCGTTCAGCTCATTCAACGAGATCTCCGTGCAGAGCCAATCTAGCTGGCGAATCTTCCACTCGCCAGACAACATCTGCCACACCGTTGTCTTTAGCTTTGGCGAACATTGCAGTGCGTCCACCCCTAATATATTGATACTTCTATATATAAATGGATGCAATGAGGTATTTAGCTGCATAGACTCTGCCCCACCTGCTACCAACACGCACCCATTAGGTTTCATTACCTTTATCAGAGACGACAGCACGCCGCCACCCATAACGTCGAAAACGCCATCATAGATCGGTGTATCCATTGCATTGCCGCTATCGCTAGCGATCGACGCAAGACTCTTCACCGTAGTAGCACCCAGATGTGTCACGTAATCTTTCACATCGCTGCCGCCAGAGATATACGCCGTAACATTATACCCCAACGTCGACATTAACGCCGTTGCGACAGCCCCTACATCCCACGATGCGCCTGTGATTGCGACCTCATTCTTGTCGGGGGTGATTCCAGAGTTGATAAAATCCATCGCCCCTATCCCTGCCGCAAGTCCAGCAGAGCCAAGGATCATCGACGATTTCAACGTCAGCCCTACAGGCATAGGCATAGCCCAATCCGCAGGAACCGATATAAATCCGCCAAAACCGCCGTTAATAGCAGTGCCAAGCCCACACCCTGTTACAAGAACCTCATCTCCCTCTTTGAAATCTGGCACAGAGGAGCGCACGACGACACCTGAGGCATCCGTCCCAGGTACTAAAGGATATGTCATATTGCTATTAGGCTGGCTAAGTAGCAGTGTATCGTTATAGTTCAGTGAGGTATAGCTCACCTTAATTAACAGATCTCCACTCGGTAGGTTATCTTTATTTAGCATAACCTGCTCGCAGATCAACTTCTTTGAGGAATCAAGACGTACTGTAACCGCTCTGTACATGCTCATGGCAATATAGCCCCCATACGATCTGGCACTGTAGCAAAAAAAAACAAAACGTTCAATAGTAAAGTGTGCGTTCTACAGCTTAAAAAACACACTCTCTGGCGAAACACCTAAGAAATCGGCAATTCCATCCACCGCAGGTGTTGCATCTACCGAATATTTATTCACATACAGCTCGATATGCGATTTCATAACGTCGGCGTCCATCTCATCTGAATATCTCTCTACAAAGGGCATAATATTCGCAGGGTTGCTCCATGCATACTGTACAGATTGACATATAAGCTCATTCACCACTGGCGCAAGGCTTGCTAGCGATCGTTTCATAGCGATCGCTCCAAGGGGCAGAGGAGAACTATACCTATCCATCCAAAGCTCGCCCATATCAGCTACTTTGCGCAGACCGTAGTTACCATATGTGAAGCGACCTTCATGAATGATAAGCCCCATAGCATACTCCCCCTCTTGCACAAGGGGCATAATTCGATCAAATCGCACAGGTTCGCACTTATCAGCAAGCGCAGGATAGAACGTTTTAAAAACCTTAAACGCCGTTGTATGAAGCCCTGGCACAGCGATCTTGCCATTTGGCAGCCCCTCTGTATCAGCCTTTGCAACTAGTAAGGGTCCTACACCGAAGCCTAGCGCCCCACCAGCAGGGAGAAGTGCGTACTCATCCAATATCTCTGACACTACGCCGTACGAGATCTTTGATATATCAACATCCCCCACAAGCTCTCTGCCAGCTGGCAAAATATACGTGGGGGCATGCTGCAATTTCTTATTAACTATAAAGTGATTAAGTTGCTCAACATCATCCATTACAACAGTTAAATCTATCTCCGATTTTACAAGCCCCGAAAGGAGTGCAGAGAAGATAAAGGTATCGTTAGGACATGTCGAGATCGCTAAATTTAAACTTTTCATTATACCCCCGGGATAGGCACAGAGCCGATCAGGTATTTAAGATCGTTATCCTCCACTCTGATACCGCCCCCAATATAGAAGCTGTTACGGCGATTGCCGATCTCGTCCCAGCCAGCCTGTAAAAATAGATGTTCCATAAACGCCCACTTTACCTTCCCCTTCATATGCATGCCGTAATCTTCACGGAAGAAGTCGGATGCCTCGAAGGTGAGCGTCAGATCGTCGTTACGTAGTGGATACATATCGAAGCCGAAGCCGATCCTATTATCCAATAATCCTGCTCGTGCGCCGATGAGTCTATCAAACATGAGGGCGTACTGGAGTGAAAATACAAGGCTATCCTCCTCCGTCTCCTCCTTCGATTCGATATAGTCGGCCTTTGTTGGATCGTTTGCATAGCTATAGCTAGTCACCTTTGTGGAGGTTCTGCCGAATGCTCTGCTGCCTACGCCAAAGTAGTAGTAGTGAGACTCGCTAGGGATAAGCCTTCCAGAGAACGAACCCTGATAGTTATCGCTATCGGTGAGGTACTCTATATCCCCCTCCAGCTTTAACACAAGTTTATCAGCCTTTCCCACCATATTAGAGATCCCATCGATCGCCTCTTTCAGTTTATCTCTTGTGAGATTATCAGAGAGGAGCATGCCGACCGTCCCCTTCCCATCGTAGGCGTCAGTAGTAATCTTAGAGATGTCATCGGATATATCACGAAAGTTTGCGATACTTGTGCGAATATTTTCATCCTCTTCCGTCAGAATACCATCTAGCTTTGCAGAGAGATCCTTTATCGAGGCAGACGCCTCCTGAAGGTTTGCCACCAGCAGGCGTATATCGTTCTGATTATCGGATAGAATCTCATTTAACCGTTCAGTGGTGCCACGCAGATTGCGCAGTGTGGCAGAGAGATTCTCCTTCCCCTCTTCGGTTGCGAACGTTTCGTTCAATGCAGTCACGAATATATCCACCTGCTCGCCGATATCGGATACCTTTCTGATAAGATCATCCATTGTAGCAGGTTGCAGGAAGTTGCTATATTCGTCGCCATCTTGAAAGAAGCCTGTAGCTTTGCTGTTCGGATTCTCTCTAAGGTCGATAAACACCTCGCCCATAAGCCCCTCTGTGGCAAGCGTAACGATAACGTTATTTGGTACGAGATTGTTCGGTTTAATTGTGGAGATGATAGCGATCGTATCCTCACGAAGCTCTATAAGATCCACCTTGCCTACATCAAGCCCACGATATTTAATCTTAGAGTTTGGCACAAGCCCAGAGGCGTTTGAGATATAGAATGTCACCTTTATCCCCGATTTACCGAATAGGTTCATGCTTCCCATAAGGGAGGAGAAGAGCACCAGCAGTGCTATCGCAGTAATTACAAATAAACCGACCTTTGTTTCTTTTGTCATAATATAATAGGTCCCTCTTTTGAACCTGAAAAAAACTGCCGCACTATCGGGTCTTGCGAGGCTTGAAACTCCGCAGGGGTGCCCTGCGCCACCACTACGCCGTTATATATCATAGCGATCACATCGGCAGAGTTCATCGTGCTTTTTATATCGTGCGATATAACCACCGATGTCCTGCCTGGAGAGCTTCGCTGTGTGTCTAATATCAGCTGATCCACCACATCTGTCATAATCGGGTCTAGCCCTGTAGTGGGTTCATCATATAGCATAAATGGAGGCTCTAGAATAGTCGCCCTTGCAAGCCCCACACGCTTCCTCATCCCACCTGAAAGCTCCGAAGGGTGTTTATCGTCTACCCCCTTTAGCCCCACCTGCATAAGCTTTGCCTGTACAGCAACCTTTATCTCCGCAGGGGTCAGGTTTGTATGCTCTCTTAGTGGGAAGGCGACGTTATTAAACACATTCATCGAATCGAAGAGGGCTGCATTCTGGAATAAGAAGCCAAATTTGCTCCGCATCTCCAGAAGCTCATCCTCCCCCATTGCAGTAATATCCTCGCCGTCCACCAAAATCTTGCCGCTATCAGGCTTGATAAGCCCAATCATCTGCTTTATAAATATACTTTTGCCCGTGCCAGAGGGGCCTATTATGAACATTATCTTCCCTTTTGGGATCACAAGGTTTATATCTCTATGAACCGTATGCTTGCCAAAAGATTTGCTAGTGTGAATAAATTCAATCAAAACATCACCGCAGTTAAAATATAGTCAAAAAATAGGATCAGTATGCAGGATAGCACAACCGATTCTGTCGTGGCTCTGCCCACCCCCAGCGCACCGCCAGAGGTGAAAAATCCTTTGTAGCAGCCGACCAGCGATAGAATTAAGCCAAATACCGCCGCCTTTACTGTGCCGCTCATTATATCGCCCATATCAACGTACGTCAATATGCCTCTTATAAAGAGATTGCTATTTATGCCGAGCGCAATCACTGAAACTAAGTATCCACCTAGTATACCAAAAAATACGGCTATTAAATTTAACATCGGCATAGCTATGACGCTTGCCGTAATTCGTGGCGATACGAGATATTGCAAAGGCTCTACAGCAAGCACGTAGAGGGCGTCGATCTGCTCGGTTACACGCATTGTGCCAAGCTCCGCCGTCATAGCAGATCCTGCACGAGCTGTGACCATAATAGAGCTAAGAACAGGACCTAATTCACGAGCCATAGCGAGCGCAACTACGGTGCCTGTCATCGATTCTGCACCAAATTCGCTGAATCCTATATATGATTGAAAGGCAAAAACCATGCCAGTAAAGGTTCCTGTAAGGATTACGATAGGGATCGACTGTACGCCGACAAAGTCCAACTGCTCAAAGATAAGCCCTTTGCGATATGGCGGCCGAAAGCCCCAGCGAAGGCTGTCCCACAGCATGATACATAGCCCACCTGTGGTGCGGACAACGCTTAATGTGAGTTTACCGATAAATTCAAAGAGGTTCATGAGCGATCCCCCTTTAATCTTCTATGCATCTCTTGCAAAGATTCAAGATATGCTTTTTCAATATCGCTTAACTCATCGTACTGTTGCATGCGGTATGCACTATACTCCTTATGCGCCTTCTCTACCGCCTCATTATGCCCAACGGAACCTGCACCCTCCAGTATACCGACACCGAAGTCATGCGAAAACTTATCGAGTATTTCGAGCCAATCACGCATATACATCGCTTCTTGCAATTCAGCTTTCATCTCTGCCATATCAAAAAAAGCGTTTACCATTCGGCGTAAAGCAAATAACTCCTTTTCAGTCATATAGTTTTTTGCAACCGTAACTTCACTTTTTACAGGGCGAGTACCTTTAAACACTGTCAATCCCATAAAAGGTAGCTCTGCGTTGGCTCTATTAAAAATAATTTCGCTGGCGGTATGCCCACTAACTGCATAGTGTAGTTTATTTTGTATAATTTTGAAAAATTCGATTGTCTCTGGCTTGGTTGCATTATAATCCAAGCTAGTAGCATATAGATCTAATATCTGTCGATACATTACCTTTTCGCTAGCACGAATATCACGAATGCGCTCTAGCAACTCCTTCCAGTAGAGACCACCACCCATATTCTTTAAAAAATCATCATTCATAGCAAAACCTTTTTGCAAATACTCATGCAAAATAGTTGTTGCCCATTGACGAAATTGCGTGCCTCTCACGGATTTCACACGGTATCCAACT
>JAITWF010000139.1 GCA_031285415.1 Deferribacteraceae bacterium | reverse complement strand
ACCCCTCTGCATATTTATTAGTCATTACAGAGCCAGCAGCCTCCATAACAGCATGGCTCACAAAGTTTTCACTTGCGATAAGCTCCAGATGATTCTCCTGACGAGCTTTCTCTGCCATTAACGTCTCATAAACCTCTAAATCTGCACTCTTAACGTAATCATAAAGCGACATAGTTATCTATCTCCTAGTTATTAATCTTATCAATCATCTCAACTCTTGCAACGTGGCGACCACCCTCAAAGTCGGTCTTTAGCCACACCTCGAGGATCCCCTTTGCAACCTCTACCCCTGTAGTGCGTCCGCCCAACACTAGCACGTTAGCGTCGTTGTGCATACGGCTCATGCGAGCGTCGTACTCATCTCGGCACAAAGCGGCACGAATACCGTTAAACCGATTAGCTGCGATAGATATGCCGATTCCTGAACCGCATACGAGCAACCCTCTCTCCGCCCTGCCCTCAAGTATCGCCTTAGCTACAAGTGCCGCCTGAAGGGGGTATTGAGCGGTTTCACCGATCTGCACGCCTAGGTCTTGAACGTCGTATCCACCATTCATCAGCTCTTTACAGAGCAGATCTTTCAACTCTACACCACCATGGTCGGTGGCAACTGCGATCGTAATTTTGTTATCGTTTTTTATAGACATAATAAATTTATAAGGGTGCGGAGAGGTTTCGTCAATATCTATTTCTTGACTCGACCAAAAATTTATTATAGCCTGATTTAAGCACTACGATGTTGTACCCCTTAGCTTGGATGCAACACAAGGCGGCTTTTAAAAAATCAAACCGAAGTGTACATGTGACGTACATGAGGATTGATTTTTTTTTAAAAATAACACAGTGGTGCGCCAAGATAAGGGAGTACAAATTGACGTTACATATTACACATAATGATTTGGATGGTATCGGCTGCGGCATTCTTGTAAAGGCTTGCATCCCCTCTGTCCACACTGTCTATTCAAACTACGACGAGCTTGAATCCCTGCTAGAGCAGGTTTCGCCGAAGTATAGCACGATAATAATCACCGATATCGCCCCATCGGAGGCAATTATCCAGCAGATCGCTGGCGAGCGTGAGCTTATGCTTATCGATCACCACGTATCGAGCGAGCCGCTCAAACGGTATCACTTCGTCACCCACGCAATCGGAAAGTGCGCCACTAAACTGACGTACGAGAAATTTACCGAGCTTGGGCATGATCTCTCTCGATACGAAAATTTTGTCGATTGCGTTAACGATTTCGACCTATGGCTATTAAAACGAGATGACAGCCTCAAGATGAACCTTATCTTCAACACGCTCGGTATCGTTCGCTTCGAAAAACGCTTCTTTAACGAGCCGTACACCGAGTTTCGCCCCGAAGAGTCTCTAATCATAGAGCTTGAGGAGGAGGAGCGTGACAGATATATCACTAGAGCCGCTAAAAATGTGCAGATCTTCGCAGACACTCGCCAGAGGCAGTTTGCTGTGGTATTTGCAGAGATGTACGCAAGCGAGCTAGGAAACCATATCGTATCTCAGATGATGGTCGATTACGCCGTTATAATCAACTCTCAACGCAAGAAGATCTCCCTTCGCAGTAGCAAAGATACCGATATATCAGAGATTGCGATAGCTCAAGGGGGCGGTGGGCATAAGAACGCCGCTGGGTTTAGCACCACCTTCGACTTTGGGCTAGCTGAATTTTTAAATAATATAGAGCTAATTCGATGAAATCAAACTTTTTAATGTCTGTAGCAAATGTGCGAGCGTTGCCAGCCCCGATGTATCCAGAGATCGCCTTTGCAGGGCGCAGTAATGTGGGCAAATCTTCGCTGATAAACAAGATCCTTGATCGTAAAAACCTTGTCAAGACTGGTAAAACACCAGGCAAGACGAAGCTATTAAATTTCTTTAACGTCGGCGGCGAGATGGTATTTGTCGATCTTCCAGGGTACGGCTATGCGGCGGTGTCGAAGGCGGAAAAGGCGCAGTGGGCAAAGCTTATCGACGGATATCTGCGCAAACGTAAAAACCTCGTTATGTGCTTTATCCTTGTAGATATACGAAGGGGCGTGGAGGAGGAGGAGGCTATGCTTCTTCAACTTCTGCACGAGTACAATATTTCTGCTTGCGTAGTTTTAACAAAATCAGATAAACTTTCTAATAATCAGCTAATGAATCAGAAGCATAAGATAGCCAAGGAGATAGGTGCAAACTTTGAAGATCTCATCCATTTTTCCACCGTCACAGGGGACGGAAAAGACAAGATACGCAAAGCGATATGTGAAACAGTCGGCATTGCGTGGGATTAAAAAACTAGCGACAATCCTTGTAGGCGTAGTGATTGCGGCATTTATCGCAGCAACCAACCTTATGGCAGGCTCAAAAGAACATCAGGCTGGCGTTACATTTCTGCCAGACGATCTCCTTATGCCTGCACTTCTAAAGGATCTGGGCGATGCTCGTCAAGATATAACCTGCGCACTATATATGTTTAAAACTGATGGCAACACAAACGCCACAGGCAGGCTCTTAAACGCTATGCTAGAGGCGAGAAAGCGTGATGTGCCTGTGACTATTATATTTGATATGGGCGATAAAAATGAGCTAACAAGCAAGTATAATCAGGCAACCGCCAAGACGCTGAAACAGGCTGGCGTAAACGTTATCTTTGACGATCCAGATCGCCGCATGCACGCCAAGATGTGCATAATAGACGAATCGATCAGCTTTATAGGAAGCCATAACTATACCTACTCTGCTATGCAGAGGAACTCCGAGGCAACGGTGCGAGTGTCGTCACCTGAAGTTGCGGCAGAGGCGTTGATCTATATGAAGGGAATTAAATAAAAACTGTTTAGATTGATGCAATGCTAGGCGGCTTTTTAAAACTAAACCGCAGTGTACTTGCTGGTACATGAGGATTTAGTTTTAAAAAATAACGACGCAGTGCGCAATATAAACAGTTTTGAGGCAACAATGATAATTGGAACAGTAGTGAACGCCGCAGCAATAGTAGCAGGTGGAGTAATAGGTCTCACGATAGCACGACTCAGTAGAGGTAGAGAACAAAGCGACTCCAAGATACTTGAGAGCGTATTCAAGGCTATGGGGCTCTCTGTAGCGGTGTTAGGGATAAAGATGGCGTTAAAGCCGCACGATTTCCTATCGGTGGTGGTCTGTCTATCGGTCGGTACGCTCATAGGGGAGCTATTAAATATTGAGGGGCGAGTAGAGCAGTTTGGCAGATGGCTAAAATCGCTCACTGGCAGTTCATCTGGCACCTTTGTGGATGGATTCGTAGCAACATCAATACTATTTTGTGTAGGGGCAACGGCTATCTTAGGCAGCTTTGAGGATGGATTAAAGAACGATCCGACGCTTCTTTATACCAAAAGTATCTTCGACGGTATCTCCGCCATTATATTCTCTAGCACAATGGGCGCAGGGGTACTATTTTCAGCGATACCGATACTGATCTATCAGGGGATACTCTCGTTTGGAGCCTCACAGCTATCATTTCTGATGGCGAACGATATATATATGAACGGGATCAGCGTGGCTGGTGGAATATTAGTGATCGCTATCGGGCTGAATATAATGGGCGTTACGAAGCTGAGAGTTGGGAATATGCTCCCTGCCCTGCTTCTGATACCGATATGGGATGCGGTAGTAATTTATTTTTTATAGGGGATTAAAGATGAAAAAGTTTCTAGTAGTAATATCTATGCTCTTTGCCGCACAGGCATTTGCGGCAGATTTGGCGTCATTCGACAAGCTTTCAGGCACAGTACAGATTGCAGGTGGCACAGCCCACATCCCTGTAATGCAGGCGGCGGCGAAAAATATCTCCGCACATAACGATAAGATCGTGATAACAGTCGCTGGTGGCGGCTCTGGCGCAGGTGTAAAGATGGTTGCCGATGGATTAGTGCAGATCGGGAACACCGGCAGAGCTTTGAAAGATAGCGAGATTAAAGAGTTTGGCTTGCAAACATTTCCATTTGCTATCGACGGCGTTGCCGTTATCGTTCACCCAGAGAATCCTGTCAAAAACCTAACAACAGCGCAGGTTATCGACATATTCAACGGCAAGATCACCAACTGGAAGGAGATTGGTGGCAAAGATACAGGTATAGACCTCTACACACGTGAAGATGGCTCTGGTACTCGTGAGGTATTCGTTGATATACTGCTAAAGAAGGGCGCAATCCTGCCAAGAGCTATTATAGTCAACTCAAACGGTGCTATGAAGACCGCTGTCTCTAGAAACGCAAGGGGCATAGGCTATGTTGGTATCGGAAGCATTGATAATACAGTAAAAGCAACCGATATAGATGGTATCACCCCTACACAGGAGAACGCCTCATCGGGTGTATATAAAGTCACTCGTCTACTATATATGAACACAAAGGGTGCGCCAGAGAAGCTCACAAAGGCATTTATCGAGTATATCACCGATAGTGCCGATGGCAAGAAGATAATCGTTGAAGCTGGCTATATACCGCTGAAGTGAAACGAGTAATCTACCTCTTCTCTATATTAGGGGTATTGAGCGTTGCCTGCCTATCTATAGCCATAGTGGGTGGGCTTCTTTACTCTGCCGCACGGATCGATCTAGGTGGCGTACTATCCGCATTTTCCCTCTCATGGAATCCACCACAGGGGGAGTACGGCGTTATCCCTATGATCTTCGGCACCCTCTCCGCCGCAGTGCTGGCGACAATTATCGCAATCCCACTATCGTTCGGAATAATAATCTCGATATGGGCATCAAACTGCTCCTTCATGCGCTGGATCTTGCGGTTTATGACAGGGATCCCCACAGTTGTATACAGCTTCTGCGGATTATTTATACTGGTGCCGATCTGCCGCACACTATTCGTGGGTAGCGGCTATAATATCCTATCGGTCGCCGCTGTGCTATCGATATTAATACTACCAACAATGACGATAATCGCTGATTCTGCCCTCTATCCGCTACTCAATAAACCAGAAACGCTACGTCTGACGGCGGAGTCGCTCGGGCTAAATCGAGAGAAAACACTCCTACATATCGCCCTCTACATAAAGCGTAAATGGCTACTGACTGGCGTTCTGCTATCGTTTAGTAGGGCGTTAGGGGACACGATTATCGCTCTAATGATCTCGGGGAACACCCCTGTCATGCCCGATGGATTATTCTCCACAATGAGGACGCTATCGGCGCATATAAGCCTACTGACCGCCTCAGAGATCACACCACAGATAGAGTTTACGATGTTTCTTGCAGGATTTTTGCTATTCAGCGCCGCTCTTGCGGTGAGTTTATTGGCGAAACGGTTGAGGGGCGAATGATACGATACTACGGCATGATAATAAGTATTGCGGTAACGGCGGTTGTGCTGGGACTACTACTATTTATAGTGATAAACGCCCTCCCTGCACTACCATCGATATCGATACTTAAAGCTCCACTTATGGGGACGCTACGCCTACTGCTGCTCTCCTGCCTGATCGCCGCTCCGATGGGGCTTTCGCTAGGGGTATATATGTCCGAGTACGCTAATAGGCGCACAGAACGTGGGCTTGTTACGCTATTTGAATCGCTCGCAGGGCTTCCATCGATAATAGTTGGGCTTTTCGGCTTTATTATGATCCTCTTTATCCGCAAATTTTTATTCCCTGCAAACACCTCTCTACTGTTATCGGCGTTCTGCCTTGCGGTGCTAGTGCTTCCAGCTCTAGCCCTCAATACATATACGGCGTTGAGGGGGGTCGGTAACGATATTAGGCTATCGGCTGCAGCGGTGGGGCTACCTAAGCAGGTGACGATCTTTAAGATTATAGTACCACAGGCGAGCGAGGGGATCATAAGCGGAGTGCTACTGGCAGCTGGCAGGTGTGCCGAGGATACCGCCGTTATCATAATGACGGGAGCTGTTGCCACTACAGGGCTTGGGGTGGGGATACTCGATAAATTTGAGGCTCTGCCCTTCTTTATATACTACACCAGTGCAAACTATCAGGATGAAAACCAACTTGCACAGGTCTTTGCGGCATCGCTACTCCTACTAATTATCACCCCTATGCTGATAGTTGCAGGAACTCTTATGAAAGGTGGAAAACGTAGATGAATGCGGTAACTATCAAGGATCTATCGGTCTCTTTTGGCGATAACAGAGTGCTCTCAATAGGAGAGCTTAATATAAAGGCGGAGGGGATCACCGTCATCATGGGGGCGTCGGGTAGCGGCAAAACTACACTACTGCGGTCGATCAATCGGCTAAATGAGTGTTTTGACTCTTGCAAGACATCTGGCGAGATTACGATCTTTGACCGATCTATATATAGCTACCCATTGGAGGAGCTAAGGTGCAAGGCAGGGATGGTCTTTCAGGACCCTAACGTGCTTCCTTTCAGCATAGAGAAGAATTTTACGCTACCTCTACGGCACGGCATGAATGTTGATATAAAAAGGGCTAGAGAGATAGCACGTAAGAAGCTAACACTAGTGGGACTGTGGGATGATGTGAAGTCTCGCCTTAATGAACCTGCGGAATCGCTCTCTGGTGGGCAGAAACAGCGGCTCTGTATCGCAAGAGCGCTTGCACTGGAGCCGAAGATATTATTATTAGACGAACCGACCTCCTCCCTCGATGTCAATGCGGCAACTGTGGTGGAGGATTATATATTGGAGCTTAGCCGCACAATAACTATCGTTATGGTGACGCATAACCCCACGCAGGCGCAGAAGATGGGGCAGGAGTTCATAAATATTGATAAGCTGTCCGAAATATGATAAAAAATAGCTATGAATACATTAAATTGGCAAGATGACCACCTTACAATCTTAGATCAGACACTGCTCCCACACAAAGTGGAGTACGTTAAACAGACCAACATTGAGCAGATGAGAGAGACTATCTATCAGCTCAAGGTGCGTGGTGCGCCAGCTATCGGCGTGGCGGCGGCGTACGGCTGTCTTACAGGGTTAAAAGCCTTGACTCACCTACCACTAACCGAATTCAAAGAGATCTTTACGAAACAGGCGGAGATCTTGAGAGCCGCTCGCCCAACAGCGGTGAACCTTATGCGCTCGATCGATCTGATGGTGCAACGTATGCAAAGTAGCCAGGCAACTAGCTCTAGCGCACTGTACGACGATCTAGTAGCGGAGGCGACACGAATCCATCAGGAGGATATCGACCTCTGCCAGCGGATCGGCGACGCAGGAGCGGCTCTTATCAAAGATGGTACTTCGATCCTCACCCACTGCAACGCTGGCGCACTCGCTACTACAGGGCTCGGTACCGCCCTTGCGCCACTATACGTTGCGCATAATAACGGATTAAAGTTTAAGGTATATGCCGACGAGACTCGACCGCTCCTACAGGGGGCAAGGCTCACGGCGTTTGAGCTTCGTAACGCTGGGATAGACGTTACACTCCTCTGCGATAATATGGCGGCGGATCTTATGAGTAGAGGCGGCGTTGACCTCGTAATAGTCGGCTGTGATAGAGTTGCTGCAAATGGCGATACCGCCAACAAGATCGGCACATTAGGCGTTGCAATCTTAGCCTCATACTTCAAGATCCCATTCTATGTGGCATGTCCATCGTCTACGATCGACTTTTCAGCCCCAACGGCGGATTATATAGCGATCGAGATGAGAGATCCAGATGAGGTGCGATCATTCAACGGCACCTTTTCGGCAGAGCGAGAGGTGCAGGCGTATAATCCAGCGTTCGACGTGACTCCTGCTGCACTTATTACAGGCTTCATTACCGAAAAGGGGATCATCACCGCACCGTATAGCCAAAATTTGAGGACAAATTTTTATCATGGACATTAAAGAGGAGATCTGCGAGATCGGGCGCAGAATGTACGCCAAAGAGCTTATCTGCGGCTACGAGGGAAATATCTCTGTACGAGTAAGTGATAACGAGATCTGGACGACCCCAACAGGCGTATGCAAAGGATTTTTAACGCCAGATATGCTTGTATGCGTTGATATAAACGGCACTCCGATAGATAATAAGAAGCCATCATCGGAGCTAAAGATGCACCTGCGTGTGTATAGGGAGCGTGCCGACGTGCAGGCGGTAGTGCATGCGCACCCGACCTACGCCACAGCCTTTGCCGCCGCTGGCAAGGCGCTAGATAAGTTCTACCTTACGGAAAATATTATCACATTAGGGGAGATCTACGTGGCACCGTACGCAACCCCCTCTACCGAGGAGGTGCCTGATAGCATTGCACCATTTCTAAAGGGGTGTAAGGCGGTGCTACTGGCTAATCATGGCGCACTCACATGGGCGAAAACTCTGCAAGACGCATACTTCCTGATGGAGAGCGTGGAGTCGGCAGCGAAGACTACCTTTATTACGGAACAGCTGGGGGCAAAGGAGATATTTGTCAGACTATTATAACTAATTTTCTACCAGCATTGTATCATCATCGATTTTATTATCAAGCATAGCGATAAGACAGCAACCAATATGGTAAGCAAGATTCACAGGAACAGCATTGCCTATCTGCTTATACTGTGAAGACAAGGAACCAGAAAAGTTCCAATCATCAGGAAATGTCTGTATACGTGCGTACTCTCGAATGTTAAGTGGTCTTGTTTCTGAAGGATGACAACGTTCAGTTTGTTTCTGTGCAGGTGCGCAAGTGAGAGTTAGGCTAGGCTCGTCCCAAGAAAGGCGGCGTGCCATTCCAGTCTTCCCACCACTTAGGTGAAAACTACCCGCCATATATTCTTTTTGCAGATTAATAGGCAGATCTCTCCAATACCCCCCCTCTGGTACCAGTTTAAGAATATCGTATTTTTTCTTAGGATACTTCTGCCCATCAGATGGTGGGCAATCAATTAAAACCTCACGAAGCGACACGGTATAATCCTTTTCCTTAGGAAACACAAATGGGATATCTAGATTATTCCTGATGGCAAGTATAATTAAACGCTCACGCTTCTGTGGTACGTCAAGATATTGAGAGCGTAAAACCTTATATTTAACCTTATACCCGAGTTCTTGAATAATATTTACCATTGTTTGCAGAGTTTTCCCATTATCATGGTTCAATAATCCACGAACATTTTCTCCTACTGCAATTTTAGGGTTTGTTTCTTTGATACAGCGAGCAAATTCAAAAAAAAGAGTTCCACGAGCCTCTTCAAAGCCTAGCCCCTTCCCTGCATAGCTAAATGCCTGGCAAGGGAAACCTGCCTGAACAATATCAATTTTGTCTTTATAATCTGAAAAGTCTATATTACGAATATCACCAGCAATAAGGTTTACACCTTTTAAATTTCCTTTAAGTGTTTCTACACAATCTTTATCAAATTCATTTAGTAAAGCATGAGTTAAGCCTGCATTTTCAAAACCAAGCGCAGTGCCACCAGCGCCAGCAAAAAGCTCTATCACATTATATTGCGATCTTTGAGAACTCTTCAATATTTTGAAATTATTCAGACTTGTTCCGTGTAGCTTATTTTGGAGGCGTTTAATCTCTTCAATATCAAAAAATCGATAATTTTGCTCGTTGCGAGTTGATTTTATTAAGCCTTTTTTATCCCAACGACGTATTGTATCGGCAGAGATGCCAAGAAGTTCGCTTGCGTTTAATGCTGTTAATTTCATTCCTTCCTCGTTGTTTTACTAAGCGAAGAATATCAATAACCCATGCATAATGCAAGGGTTATTTAACAGCTTTATTAAAAAGCTCTTTAAACCACTGATCTTTTTCTATCTTATCGCAAGATGTTCCAGTAAGATCAGCTAACACTTTAGGTAAATACCTATATAAATCTTTTAATGCTGTCTCGCTCCCAGTTGCTAAAGCATAGAATTGTGTTCCATCAATTTCTCTAATTCGTTCGTTTACAGGGCGACGCATATTTGATTTATTATCAGATGGTGTAAAGGGTGCATTACATGGTTTCTTCATAAGAATTGCAACGTAATAGCCTGTAAATCCTGCATACTCTGTTCTTGAAAGTCTATTTTTAAGATCATCATATATTGCAACCTTATGATTACCTTTAGTTGTATTGTATTTGTTTTTAAGCTCAGCTATAACCTTTTTATCCGCATTATAAAGGTCAATAACGGAACCAGTACCCAAATTTTTCCAACCAGCTACCTTACCAATCACAGATTGGTGAAAGTTACCAATCATATTTTGCAACGTCTTTTGCCTTTGCCTAATACCTTCACTTTTCAGCCACTCATCGTAGGTTAAATTATTTATTGCAACATCGAACAAAGCCGAAAATGGATCAACAATATTATCGAAATTCACACTAACCGACTTTGTTGATATTGTTTTATCAACAATCTCCTTACATATCGCATATAAATTCTCATCTGAAATCCAATTAAGCTTCACCTCTCCTCCCTCTCCTCACTCAATATCTTCCACACCTCATCTTCCAATACCAACGTGCATTTAGTGGTATATTTCACAGGGTGCGAGGGCGTGGTGGTAAGATCTTCAAACTCTTCGATAAAGTTCACCTCGGCGGTATCGCCATCTATCCTCTCATCTATAATCTCAAGGGCGACAAATTTGCTCTCTTTGCTCTGAAAGTATACTGCATGCTCCTCATACATAGAGGCGTCCACGAAGAAAGCACGAAAGTCGCTCTCCGAAGCATAAAGCTCGTATAGCTCCGCAAAATCTCCGTAAGAGTAGCAGTTTCCCCTCATCACTATTGTATCAGATGGCTTCATCATTTCACTCATAACCTAACCCTCGCAATTTACCAGACTCGAATAATATATAGTAAAGCGTCTCCAGCATAACGTTCAGGCTGCTTCTATCGAGTGCCGATACAAAGACCGCCTGCGGCTGTTCCGCCCTTAAAAACGACAACATCTCGTCGCTTATAAGATCCACCTTATTGTATACTATTAGCCTACTTTTATCAGTAAGGTCAATCTCTTTTAATATCTTTTCTACAGAATTTATCTGCTGTGCCGAGTACGACGATGACGCATCTACTAGATGGATCAACAGATCAGCGTCGTCTAACTCCTCCAATGTAGACTTAAATGCGCCAGCTAAATCGGCTGGCAGATCTCGTATAAACCCTACCGTATCGGTTATAATAACATCTCTATCCTGTGGGAATCGTATACGCTTAGATGATGTATCAAGCGTAGCAAACATGCGATTATCGGCGTATACATCGGATTTAGTTAATGTATTTAGTAGCGTAGACTTGCCAGCGTTGGTGTATCCGATGATGGAGACTATAGGAAGCTCATTTCTGCGGCGTTTCGTTCGTTGTGTCACACGGGTGCGCTCGATCTTCTTTAACTTATCCGACAGCATTGTGATCCGCTCCGACACTCGTCTGCGGTCGATCTCAAGCTTCGTCTCGCCAGGCCCTTTGCCATCTATACCGCCAGTGATACGTGATAGTGCGTCGTCCCTGCCAGTCAGATATGGTAGAAAATATTTCAGGCGAGCAAGCTCTACTCGAATCTTCCCCTCGCTGCTCTTCGCTCGTTGGGCGAAGATCTCTAATATAAGCTGGGTGCGATCCATAACGTTTATCTCGGTGCTTTCAACGATCGCCTTAGCCTGCGCTGGGGTTAGGTTGTTATCAAATATTATAGTGTCGGCACCCTTTACGAGTGCGGAGATGACGATCTCTTGCAGCTTTCCAGGGCCAACGACTGTGCGAGGGTGGACAGAATCTCGAAATTGAGTAACAAGCCCTAATATATCAAGCCCTGCCGACTGCGTCAGCTCCTGTAGCTCCGCCATATGCTCGCCAGCCCCCTGCCGTTTGGTGAATACACCCACAAGGATTGCGGCGTGATTCTTGTCGGCTTCGTATAGGCTCTTTGTTTTGGTACTGATCTCATTTTCAAGCTCTTCGATAAACTCTCTATAATTAAATGGTGATCTATATGGATCGGTATGCTCTAGCACGGTGTGAGGGACTAGGTTTTCGCCGTAATCAGGGCCTGGAGGCATAAGGTGAACGGTATGAAGGGTCGCAAGGCTAGAATCCATCCCCTTTAGTACGCTTAATGAATCGAGGCGCAGGAGGGCAAGATCAACTATATCATCTGTATCTATCGGAGAGATAGCCCCTCCCATATCGGTACGGATAAATCGCAAACCCCTCAATCTGCTAGGTAGCGCACGAAATCGTGACAGCACAGGGATCGTAATCTCCTCTGGCTCTCCCACGACGACGCACTGAACGGCACCCTGCCGATC
>JAITWF010000116.1 GCA_031285415.1 Deferribacteraceae bacterium | reverse complement strand
GCTTGCCGATATCTTTGCCGAGCGTAACCCCAACTATAGCGTCGATAACTGCGTGCGTAAGCACATCGGCGTCTGAATGCCCCAATAGCCCAAACTCGTGCGGTATCTCCACCCCACCGATAATGAGCTTCCTATCGGGCGCAAATCCATGTACGTCAAAACCTATTCCTGTCTTTACAATATACATAGTGGTATTGTAAAGTAAATGCAGTTATTAATCAAGTGGGATTCAGATGATAAATATAGAGTTAATTAAAAAGCATGCACCATTCCTAAAAAGTTGGTTAGAGGCGCACAACGAACTAACAGATATAGTTCCGACAGATGATATAGCATTCATGAAATATCTACGAGACTACAAGCGCTCGGAGTACGTCCAGATCGTGCGCAGAGAGCTTGCCCTTGAGCCTATCGAAGAGATCACCGCATATATCACAGCCGTCGCACATACCACTCTAAAATTATCTCTCGCCCACGCCCTCAAGCGGACGGCGCAGCGGTATAACCTATCCGACTATCCAGAGGCGATCGCTATTGTGGGGCTTGGCAAACTTGGAGGAGGGGAGCTCAATTTCAGCTCCGATATCGATATAATCGCCGTATACAGCGGCACTCCTGATACGCAACTGACCCCAAACTTAACCACACATGAGTTTTACTGCGAGGTAACTAAGAGAGTTTGCGAGCTGATCGCCACTATCACCGCCGATGGGCTAGTATTTCGTGTAGATATGCGCCTTCGCCCCGATGGCGATCAGGGGTCGCTTGCGCTATCGGCGGATGCATACGCCTTCTACTACGAATCGTACGGCGAGACGTGGGAGAGGATGATGTTGCTAAAGGCTGGCTACGCCGCTGGCGATATAGAGGTGTATAATCAGTTTATCTCCTATATAAAGCCGTTCGTATTCCGTCGCACTCTCGACCAATCTGCCGTCGATTCAATGTTTACCATCCTCAAAAAGGCGCAGCTACGAGCTCGCACCCACTACAAGGGGGCGAAGAACGTCAAACTAGGGGAGGGGGGGCTTCGAGAGATCGAGTTCTTCGTACAGATCTTGCAGATACTGAACTACCCAAAATATAAGGTGTCACACGCTGGCACCCTTGATTCACTTAAATTTCTAGCAGAGTCGGATATAATCGCCGCACCAGAGGCGGAGTTCCTCGAGGGGGCGTATAGATTCTATCGTAATCTGGAGCATAAGGCGCAGATGGAGTGGGAGGCGCAGACGTACACCGTGCCAGAGACAAGCCCCACCTATAATCTATTCCTTGAGCGGTGCGGATATACCGACGAGGAGTTACAGCGACTATATACGCACTACTCGCAGGGGGTAAGTGCGATCTTCGAGGGGCTTGCAGGCAAAGAGCCTCTGCCGATAGAGGAGATCATCTTTAGCGATCTATTCGACGATACTGAGATGGAGAACACTCTGCGCCAGATGGGGGCGACAGAGCCTGATAAATGCACACGAATCCTCTATCATACCCTATATAGCAAAACCTCCCTCACTAGAGGCGCAAACGATATAAAGATGCTGAAGGTAATCTTGGGGCAGGTGATCGAAAAGAGTATAAAGCTGCCAGAGCTATCGAAGATCCTCAGCTGCTATCAACGGCTTCTGAACTCTCGAGGCACATTGAGCATGCTCTATAGCAAGCTATCTGGCACGCTCGACAACCTATCACACATCTTTGCTACCTCAAACTACCTTACAGAGATAATCTTGAGCAACTCAAAGGTGCTAGACCAGATCTACTCCTCATCAACGTTCGACGAAGAGGAGTTCAACAGACGCATAGAGACGATCCCCACCGACGACCCCGAGGAGGAGTTTAATAGCATTCGAATACTCCACAAAGACGCCCTCTTCCGTATCGGATACCCCTTCCTGAATAGAGCGATGGATCTGCCATCCATTATGTCCGCCCTAACGACGATCGCTCGCACCACCACAAGCGTTGCATTCAGGCGAGTATTCGAACGATTAGCAGAAAAATACGACAATCCGCCAGCTGATTACGTTGTAGTAGCTATGGGGAAGCTGGGATCTGGGGAGATGAGCTTTGCAAGCGATCTCGACCTTGTGGTGCTCTACCAGAGCGGCTCTAGCGAGCTGTATCACAGGCTTGTACAGCGCACAAACCTCTACCTATCCACGATCACCTCCGCAGGGTACCTATACCAGATGGATATGAATCTGCGCCCCTCTGGCTCTGGCGGCGCACTCGTGACCACGCTAGACTCATTCGAACAGTATCAACACTCCACAGCGATGATCTGGGAGAAGCAGGCGCTACTAAAGGCAAAGGCGATCTGTGGAGATCCTATACTCATCGAGCGGTTTGAAAAGATTCGCTTAGATGTCTTAAATAGCGTCGATAGATCAACGCTAACAAAGGAGATCTACAGCATGATGAAGCGTGTAGATAGGGAAAAAGGCACAAACGTGAGAGATATTAAATTCTCCCCTGGTGGGTTTACCGATATCGAATTTGCGGTGCAGATGTTGTGCCTTCGCAATCAGATATCAGAGAGAAACTGCTACAACGCCTTGCAGATATTAAGGGAGCGAGGGCTAATCACCTCACGCAACTACGACGTTTTCGAGAGGAGCTATATCTTCTATAGAACGCTTGAGAATATCTTGCGTGTGTACGAAAATAGGGCGACAACGAAGCTACCAACAGATCCAGCACTACTTGCGCATGCGGCAGCGGCGTTGGGATATTCAACCGCCGATCAGCTTATGGCAGAGTATAATAGCCAGAGACGAGTCACTAGAGCGGCATTTGAAAGGGTATTCAATGAAAATTCTACTCATCCTTGATCACGACCGATTCAAAGACGACTACCTATCTATAGCGCAAGATGCTGCACCGCACGTCGATCTGCTGTGGTACCGCATAAAAGGGGTGCCAGATTGCGAGATCTATAAACGTGCGATAGCTCTACGCACCGCACTTCCACATGCAACCCTTATCCTCTCCGAAAGGGCTGATATCGCTACCGCCGCAAACTTTCAGGGGGTACACCTTAACGCTAATACGCCGCCGCCAGCGGTTATAAAGGGTGCATTTCCAGAGCTGTTAGTGGGGTACTCCGCCCATAGCGTAGAGGAGTGTCGTATCGCAGCCGATTATATCACCTTAAGCCCGATCTTCCATACCGCAAAGCCGTACGAGGTGCACCCACTCGGCGTTATCCCTGCACCTGCCGCAAATGTGTATGCACTCGGCGGAGTCTCTGCCTCAAATATAAATTTGCTTAAAAGTTGCGGTTATTTAGGCGTAGCTGGAATATCTCTCTATAATGAGTTGCCTTTTTCGTAAAATATCTTTACTATCTCTGAACTAAATTCAACTTAATATGTCTTTGATTATACGTTGAGAAATTTTTGGGGGAAGATGTGGCAGCTTTAGGCTTTTTAGCAGAAATGTTGGGACTTATACTTGGGTTCGTCGCTATCGGACTGCACGTGGCAGCGATAAAGGGCAACTCTAAGCGTTACTTTGATATGGCAAATAAGGCGGTTTTGGCTCAATTTGCACTCGTTACCTTAACAGTACTCGTGCTTCTATCGGCACTAGTATCAAGCGATTTCAGCCTTGTATACGTTTCAAACTATACCGACAGAACGCTTCCACTGGTATACAAACTTACCGCTCTATGGGCTGGTCAGGCAGGCTCGCTTCTATTCTGGGCGTGGCTTGCAACGATATTCGTATCGTTTGAACTATGGCGTATTCGCAAGCTCGACTTTAAATATCAGTCGTACGTATTCATCACAACAACGGTTACTGCAACATTCTTTATGTTCCTCTGCACATTCGTAACCTCCCCATTTACTACACACGTATTCACTCCAGCAGATGGTTCAGGGATGAACCCGATGCTACAGAACCCTGGCATGATCATCCACCCACCACTCCTATATGTAGGCTTTGTGGGCTTTGCAATACCATTCGGACACGCTCTTGCCTCACTATTCACTAAAAATCTTTCAAATCTCTGGATCAAGGCAAGCCGCCCTTGGGTACTATTCACATGGGTATTCCTCACAGCAGGGATCGTGCTTGGCGCATGGTGGGCATATGTAGAGCTTGGCTGGGGCGGATATTGGGCTTGGGATCCTGTAGAGAATGCCTCACTATTCCCATGGATCACCTCTACTGCACTGATACACGCCATGATCATCTACGAGCGCAGAGATAAACTTAAGAAGTGGGCGTACTCGATGGCGATGGTCACATACTGGCTCACAGTATTCGGCACATTCCTGACACGCTCTGGAATTATGACAGACTCTGTACACTCATTTGGCAAATCGTCGCTCGGCGGCTTCTTCGTCATGTTCATGCTTGTATCGATTGCAGTATTCCTGATCGGGTTTATACCAAATATGAAGAACCTCGACGACAAAGAGGATTTCAACTTTATCTCTCGTGAAGGGATGTTCTTCATGGGGCTACTATGCTTTACCGCCCTCACGATCGCATTAGTATTCTATACAATGCTACCAACGCTCTCTGAACTTACTACTGGTACAAAGTTCTCTGTAGAGATAAATAGCTACAACCTTGTATCGATACCGTTTGTTGTCGTTATGCTTATGCTAGCTAGCTTCGGCCCTATCATTCCGTACGGCACCGTTGCTATAGCTAAACTTGCTCGCACATATGCCCCAGTACTTATCGCAGGTGTTGTTGTTACTGCGATTACGGTCGCCCTCGGCTTTACAAAACCTGCCTCTATTGCACTTGCATTCGCTACAACATGCTCATTGGCGTCGTTCGTAACGCTGATGATTAAGACGATAAAGAATGGCGGCGTAAACAAATTTCTATCAAATCGCAGACTTGGCGGAGTGCTTATCATCCACATCGGTCTTGCAATAATGGCGTACGGTATAATCTTCTCCGCTCTCTATCATAGAGATATAGAGGTTTCTATCGCTCCAAACGAGTCGGTTACATTTGAAAGATATGAGCTGACACCAGGCGTTGCGCATAGCGAACATGTTAAAAACTACACATCAAACTACGTACCGATACAGGTCAAGGTTGATGGTGAAGAGATCGCAACCCTCTACCCTGAGATTCGTGAATACGATACCACGCAGCAGCATAGCGAAGACGACAACCACGTGTACGCAGAGGTTGCATATCACTCGATGGCTCGTGGCGACCTATACATAATCCTGAACGGATACGATATGGGACAGAATCAGATTCGCCTAACGGTGATCTTGCAGCCGCTGATCGTATGGATCTGGGTGGGCTGTATACTGATGTGTATCGGAGGTCTGTACGGCGCATCTCAAAATGCACCGATAGCTCCTAAACCTGCACCAGTAGAGCAGAAACCACAGCCAGCAGCTCAGCAGAGAAAGGGAAAGAGGTAATATTCTTCCCCTCCCCCTTTGGGGGAGGGATCAAGGGGGAGGGGAATTTTACAATCTCAATTTTGCCCTTGATATTGCCTGCAAAGCACTCTACTATGTAACGTTGATTTTAATATTAGGCTGGGATGATGTTTTTCAGTAAAACCGTACGGATAGTTGTAAAAAATCAGAACCTCGCTATCGAGGCCAAGACTGGCTCCAACCTGTATCAGGTATTGGTTGCTGAGAGGGCGATCCCTGCCACGCTGTGCAAGGGAAATGGGCAGTGCGGCAAGTGCAAGGTGCATATTCAGCAGCGCAACCCCTCTAAACCAAACAAAAAAGAGCAGTTGGTACTTGCAAAGATCAATCTAGAGGCTGGCTTTCGATTAGCCTGCCAGACAACTATAAAAGATGATATGGTTGTGGATACTAGCGAGATTGCTGCATCCTCTATGCCACTTGACATGCAGGTGCGCCCTGTAAGCAAGGTAGAGCAGGCAGAGGCTACTGAACCTAAGCCAGAAACCACCACCGAAGCGGCAGAACCTGTAGATCAAGATCTCCCTACCGAGCCAACAAAACCCCTTACCATACCCGAAGTGATAGCTAAAGAGCCATATTCTATAACAGATGGGCTTCTACTCTCTCAAAATAAAGGTCAGCTGCGCTACTTCCTCTACTCCGCAGGGATAGATGGCATATCGCAGGAGGGCGTGATCGAAAACGCCACCAGCCTGACACCGTACGTAGAGAACGGCATGCTCTCCGACTATATTCACGATGTACTAAAGATAAAGCAGATCGACCGCCTGATGATCCTATCAGACGAGCATACCTCCAATGGCGAGAACTTCTTTGATGTCGTATCGTACACCCCATTCGATATCGGTGCTATGCCGTGCGAATTTCTGCGCCCACAGCCAGGAGTGCCTGACTTAACGCTATTTTTAAGACTTCTATCTATAAAGGGGCGTAAGCGCCTATTCATCCCACTCGATAGCCTTCGCCACAGCTACTACTTTGCAGATGATGGCATTGTGCGTATACCGAACAACATGCAGAATCTGCCAGAGAGTCTCTTTGATATTGCGCCAGCTGGCAAAAATCCCGTGACGGAGCTATCCGACGATCTAAAGAACATAACTACACTCAAGCCATTTGTAGCCCCAGATTCAGTCACGCTACAGACGCTTATCAAGACGGCAGGGCTACTAGTGAAGAATAAACTTGCCGACTCTGAGCTGCGGATACATGCACGCAATAAGCTCGATAAATCTGTGCCGCTAGAGTACGTGGTGAAGGTTGTAAACCTCGATGGACAGAGCGCATTCTCGCTATTTCGTGATAAAGAGGCGACGCTTATCATCACTCAAGATATGATGAACGCTCTTGTACAGGTAAAGAAGTTTATACAGTTTGCAATAGATCACACCGAGTCTAACCTTGGAAATATCGAGGAGATTATTATCTCGACCCCTACGCCTGTGCAGGGGCTTCTGGATAGCATACTAGCTCTTCCGATGGTGCCGAAACGTCATCAGAATATAACAGTGCATAACTCTGCCGATTCAACAGTTAAGGCTGTAAAGCTCTTCCACGAGCAGGATCTGCGCACATATATACAGAATCATATCGGCACATACACTGGGGCGGAGGCGTAGCACCCTCCCCACTTGGCTAGATTATGAAAACAGTAGCCATATTTCTAATTATCTCAGCTCTACTGCATGCGACACTACTGCTAATAGAGCTTGCCCCACAATCTCCACCAAAAAAAAAGTCGACACCGATAGAGGTCGTCACTCGAGAACCTGCCAAAGAGATAGAAGAACCTACCACCCCCACGCCAGAACCTATAAAAGAGGAGCCTATCGCTCCTACTCCGATACCTACACCACCAGAGATTGATGATGTAGGGGTGGGGTCTGCCCACCCGAAGCCTGATATAGATGACAATGAATTAAAGATTAAGCCAAAAGTTTATCGCCCCGACGCCCCACCTGCCCCACTGACGCTCGAGGAGCTACTGCGTGAGCAGACCGAGATTGCAAAGCATGGCCCCGACAGAAGCCCCGAGGAGATCATAAAGGATCACCTGAATGAATTTAGCGAACTGCCGCCAGACGAGGATAAGGTATCGTTCAATAGCTTTAACACTAAATATGAATCGTACTTCTATAAGTTTGCTCGCAATATCTACGGCATATGGGAGTATCCGCTGGAATCTGCTATGAGAGGGGAGGCTGGAATTGTGCGAGTGTCGTTCTCTATCACAAAGGAGGGGCGGCTGACAAATATCAATATGGTGGAGTCAAGCGGCTATCCTGCGCTCGATAGAGAGGTTATGCGGACGCTCAAAAATATGCCAGCAACGCCGCTGCCAGACTCGTTTGGGCTAAATATGCTACATATAAACGGCTACTTTA
>JAITWF010000027.1 GCA_031285415.1 Deferribacteraceae bacterium | reverse complement strand
GGCGCAGTCGCTAAGCATTGGGCAGAGATAGGAATACCAATAAATACTTGTATTCCAACACATAACGTGTTATATTTATATTAATCTGGAGTGTTGTCATGGCTGATTTATCAAGATTAGACGCCCTTTTACCACAAATTAGCGGAATCGATACAAAACCAGGGTCCGCTGCGTCGTCACCTGAGAAGGGTGGAAGTAGCTTCTCTGACATACTGAAAGGTGCCGTAGACAGCGTAAACAACGTACAGTTTGAGGCGGATCAGGTTCGCCAGAAGGTGCAGCGTGGCGAGATCAAGGATATCGACGAAACTATGATCGCACTACAGAAGGCCGATGTTTCCCTAAAGGTCATGTTGGAAGTGCGCAATAAAATATTAGAAGCTTATCAAGAGGTAATGCGTACGCAGATGTAGCACATTGATATTGGTATAGCTTCGGGCAGAGGATTTATATGGCACTGCGTGGAGTGCTGAATCAATTTACAGAAACTTTTTTTAGACTATCACTTTTACAAAAAGTGTCGCTCTTAGCAGCCACAGTAGCGGTGTTCGCAACTGTGGTTGTTCTCGTTATATGGGCAAATAAGCCTATATACAAGACGTTATACGCCGATCTGGCAGAGCAGGATGTCAAAGATGTGTCCACCTCACTCGATGGGAAAAAAATTCCATATCGTGTCGTAGGTGGCAACTCTATTGAGCTTACAAGCGAGGATATATACGCCACTCGTATAGCTCTAGCGCAAGAGGGGCTTCCAAAGGTTCAAACTACAGGGTTTGAGCTATTTGATCAGTCTAAACTAGGGATGACGGAGTTTGCCCAAAACGTCAACTATCAGAGGGCGTTGCAGGGCGAGCTAAGCCGCTCTATTATGGCGATAAATGAGGTCGTGGAGGCAACCGTCCACCTATCCGTTCCAAAAGATCGGATCTTTGTGGAGGAGGATGAGGATTCTAAAGCCTCTGTTGTGGTTCGCCTCCTGCAAGGTACCAGTCTGCGCCCCGATCAGGTGAAGGCTATCACCCACCTTGTGTCGTCGGCTGTCAAAGGGTTAAGGCCTGAAACGGTTCAGGTTATCGATACAAATGGAAATCTTTTAAGCGAGTTCATGTCCGCAGAGAACGATTCAATCTACGTCACTCAAACACAGCTTGATCAACAGCGTAATATAGAGAAAGAGCTAGAGAAGAAGTTGCAGGGGATGCTCGCACGCACGCTCGGCGCAGATCGCTACGTAGCAAAGGTCTCTGTCGAGATGGATTTCAACCGAAAGGAGATCACCAGAGAGGAGTTTGCCGATACTCCAGTGCTTCGCTCTCAACATACACTTGAGGTCAACTCTCGAAACGCAGGCACAGGCCCTCAGGGGATACCAGGGGTGGAGTCGAACCTAGCAGAGCCAGATCTTCTGGTCGATAATATAATGTCTGAGTACTCCAAAAGTGAGGAGACTCAGAACTTTGAGATATCTAAAACTATCACTCGTGAAGAGAAGAGTAATGGATCTATTAAACGATTAACCGTATCGGTTGTGGTTGATGATAAACCTGTGCAGGTAGAGGCAGAGGGTGTGCGTTCCGTTCAGATGCAGCCTCGCACAGAGGAGGAGATCGCACGGATTCGCACAGCGGTGGCCTCTGCGGTAGGGTTTAGTGAAGAGCGTGGCGATACAGTTGACGTTACAAATATCTCCTTCGATATCTCCGATACATGGGTGGTAGAGGGGAATGCGGAGAAGGAAAAGATTATGGAATGGGTAAGTATGGCGATGAAATACGGCAGTGCTCTTCTGATACTGCTGATGTTTTACCTGTTGTTGATACGTCCGATCTTGAAAAGGCTTGATAACGCCAAAGAGATGGACGAAGAGCTGTTGGGAGAGTCTGCACTGGATGCACAGATCTCGAGCCTCGATATAACCGTTGGTGGGGATACAGGATTCCCTAAAACTGTCGAGGAGCTTGAGCGTGAGATCGAGACAGAGCTTGATGAAAGCGTTCCTGTGGATGTTGAGGCTGTTAAATCTAAAGTTATGTTGAAGAAGATCGAGGAGTCCTCCAATGAAGACCCAGAGATGGTGGCAAACCTCGTTAAAGCTATGATAAAAGGTGGATGAACGTGGCAAAGAATGATGCAGCAACAAGCGCAATGCTTTCCCAGTTAATGGGGCAAAACGCTTCACAAGGGATGAAGAAGGCAGCTATTCTTATGATCGCTCTCGGTGAAGAGCTATCCTCCAAGATCATGGCGTTCATGGAAGATGAAGAGGTGGCAGACCTTTCCAAAGAGATCGCTCTAACGAAGGTTGTGCCGCCAGAGCAGATAGATGACGTTATAGAGGAGTTCTATAACATGATGTTGGCGAAGAAGTTTATCGCCAAAGGTGGTCTCGAGTATGCTAAATCGGTCTTGGTTAAATCGTTAGGACCTGAACGGGCAAGAAAGATTATCGACCGATTGACAAAGATGCTCGAGCAGTCGAGCGGATTTGAGTTTTTAACGAAGATCGACCCGAAACAGCTTGCGAAGTTCATCATGAACGAACACCCACAGACGATCGCACTGATCCTAGCCCACCTCGACCCATCGCACGCCGCAGAGTCTATGGCGCAGCTACCAGAGGAGCTAAAGGCGGAGGTCGCTATCAGGATAGCAAACCTGCAAGATATCTCGCCGACGGTCGTTAAGACGCTCTCCAAGGTATTGGAGGATAGATTCGAAGCGCTATCATCGTACAACGTCGAGGTTGGTGGCGTAAAATCGGTAGCGGAGATCTTCAACCGTATGGACAGAGTCACCAGCAAAGCAACTATGGATAGGCTCGAGAAAGATTCACCAGAGCTTGTTGCAAAGATTCGAGATATGATGTTCGTATTCGACGATATCAAAATGCTCGGCAAAACTGCTATACAGGAGATCCTCAAAAAGGCGGACAAGAAGGTGCTTACCTTCGCTCTCAAAGGTGGCGACGAGGATACGAAGCAGAAGTTCTTTGAAAATATGTCTAAACGTGCCATGGAAACGATGGTAGAAGAGATGGAATATATGGGGCCTGTGCGCCTGAAAGATGTTGAGAAGGCACAGCACGAGATCGTTGCGATAGTAAGAGAGCTCGATGAAGAGGGCGTTATCAGTATCGGCGGCGGCGAAGAGGAGAAATTTGTATAATCTGGAAGGGGCAACCTTAAATACCCCTTCTTTATGGAGCTTCGATAGTTAATGTCTAGCAAAATAATACGACCTGGAAGCGACAAAAAATTTGAAACGATGAAGATAGAGCATTACTCCTATATCGAAAGGGGGGAGAAGGGCTTTGAGCTGGAGACGTTTGACAAGGGTAGCCTATCCGTTCAGGATATGACTGGTCAACCGAAAACTCAGCCAGAAACCGTGCACCCTAGCAACTCAAGGCGTAGTTTATTCAGCAACTTCGACGATGGTTCTGCGCCTGCCGCTAACGCACCAGTAAACAAATACAGCTTTCTAGACTTTTTAGCAGAGGATAAACCAGAGGAGAAGGTCGATACCCATCCTACAAATGACGGATTTCAAGAGGTAGATCTATCGCAAGCCGAAGAGATCGGCGATGAGCTAAAGGTGCCAGAGTCGCAGAAGCGGCTTGCCGAGCATAACGCCGAGATAAAGGCTCTGGAGGATAAACTGGCGGCGCAGGAGGCGATGAACCTCGAACAAGCCGAGTTTATCACCGCATTAACGACCGAAAAGGACGCCATTCAGAATGTGCTAGAGGAAACGAAGGCACAGCTTAAAACCTCCGAAGAGAGTATCCCTGCAATAAAAACGACTGCAAACAAAGAGGGGTACGACTCTGGCTACAATAAGGCCAAGGCGGAGTTTGACGCCAAAGAGATGAAGCAGTACGAGGCGCAGAAAGCTGATTATATGGCGATCCTTGAGAAGAATTGGACGGAAGCCCTCCAAGAGATCGATAAGATAAACGGTATCATAAACGAAGTCGATAAACAGATGCCCGAGATTATTATCGCATATGTGCGAGAGCTTGTGGGCACAGAGCGCAAGCTGAACGATAAGATTATCACAGGGATTATCTCGTCGGCTCTCGGTAAACTGAAAGATCTACAGCAGATCGTGTTTACAGTTAATCCAGACGACGCTGGCACGATAGCAGAGAAGTTCCCCCAATATGGCGTTGCTATAGATCCTAATATCCCCAAAGGTGGCGTAAAGATTCGCACCAAGGTGGGCGATGTCGACGTAAGCCTAGATTCATGGATGAATGAACTGGAAAAACAGATAAATGAACAGTTTGCAGCTACTAAGAACAATTAAACCAACCAACGACATAACCTACAGCGGTCATGTCACAAAGATAGTCGGGATGATGATAGAGGCAAACGGCCCACTTCTTGGGATCGGCGGCAGATGCTCTATACACTCATCTAATGGCAATATCATCCCTGCGGAGATCGTAGGATTCAAAGAGAATCGTGTAATCCTTATGCCATACGGCGAAAGCGACGGAATCTTCCCTGGTAGCCTTGTGGAGAGCCTCACTAGCGCAGCCACAGTCAGCGTTAGCAATGCTATGCTCGGCAGGATCCTGAATGGGCTTGGCGAACCGATAGATGATAAAGGGCCACTGCCGCAAGGGGTACCCGTTCCGATATACAATAACGCTCCAGACCCTATGAAACGGCGAGTTATCAAAGATATTATAACCACAGGGATCAAGGCGATCGATGGATTAATGACGACTGGCTCTGGCCAGCGTGTAGGGATCTTTGCTGGTAGCGGCGTGGGGAAAAGTGTGCTACTGGGCATGATCGCACGTAACACCGACGCTGATATCAACGTTATCGCCCTGATCGGCGAGCGTGGCAGAGAGGTTCGAGAGTTTATCGAGAGAGACCTTGGGGTGGAGGGGCTGAAACGCAGCGTCGTAATCGTTGCTACAAGCGATCAAGCCCCACTGGTGCGCCGTATGGGCGCATTCGTTGCCACTGCTATTGCGGAGTACTTTCGTGGGCAGGGGAAAAATGTGATGTTTATGATGGATAGCGTCACTCGATTTGCAATGGCGCAGCGAGAGATCGGCTTGACCGTTGGCGAACCGCCTACCACAAAGGGATATCCGCCGTCGGTCTTTGCACTGCTCCCAAAACTCTTGGAGAGAGCTGGCACCAACGAGGGTGATGGCAGTATCACAGGATTATATACCGTCCTCGTTGAGGGCGACGATATGAACGACCCGATCGCCGATACAGTCCGCTCTATTATCGATGGGCATATAGTTTTGAGCCGTATGATGGGGGCTAGGAACCACTTCCCAGCGATCGACGTGCTTGTGAGCGCTTCAAGGCTGATGAAGGAGATCGTTACAGACGAAGTTTTCACCACCGCTGGTAGGTTCAGAGACCTTTTGGCAACCTATCGAGAGGCGGAGGATCTGATCAATATCGGCGCATATGTGGCTGGTTCAAACCCAAAGATCGATGAATCGATCAAGAAGATAAACGCTGTAAATAGCTTCCTACAGCAGAAGATGAACGAAAGTTTCTCATATAACGAATCGATCGAGGCTATCAAGACGATCGTAACGGCGAAGTAAGGTGCAGAAGAAGTTTAAGCTACAGAAGGTGCTCGATTACCGCAATCTCGTGTTAGAGAGGGAGAAGGCGCAGCTTGCAGAGCTTGTTATGCAGGAGCAGCGCATTATCGAAGAGGTCAGAGACGCAACCGCCATGATTCAGCAGAAGCAGCAGGAGATGGCGGAGGCTCAAGATAAAGGCGACTTTAACATTGCGCAACTCTATCCAAAATATATATTGAGACTAGAGGCTGATCGTAATAAACTGCAACTCAAGCTGGCAGAACATCGCCAGACGATGTATAAACAGAAGGGGAAAACGGTTGTAGCGTTCAAGCGCAAAACCGTTATGGATAAGCTGCAAACGAAGCATAAAGAGGCGTACCGAACCTTTGTGGATAAGGAAGAGGCGAAAACGACGGAAGATATAGTGCTCACCAGAAAGGCGGCACAGATGGTAAATGCAGAAGAATAGGAAATTCCCCTTCGCTGGCGAAGGGGTACACCGAAGGTGGGGGGTAGTGGGATATTAGATATTTTCACATTAAAGCCACTACCCCGTCATATTGCTAACGCAATCTGCCACCCCTTCGCCAGCGAAGGGGAATTTATTTTTAGGAGAATGACAATGAAAATATTTATTACTTCACTATTAATGATCTTAATATTCACCACTACAGGCATAAGCCAAAGCAACGTATCCCTAATAGATATACAGGCGGCGACGCAGAAGATAAAGGATAAAGAGAAAACTCTACTAGAGAAAGAGCAGCAGCTGAACGCCAAAGAGGAGAAGCTGAATGCACTCGAGCAGGATCTGATCGCCCGAGAGGAGAGCATGCAGAAGATCCGTGATGAGATCGCAAAGGAGATGAGTTTACTCTCAACTAGCAAGAACGCTGAGATCGATAGTCTTGCAAAGCTCTATAACTCAACTAAGCCGAAAGCAGCCGCCTCTGTACTTGTAAAGCTAGAACCAGAGCAGGCCGCCGCTATATTAAGCCGAATCCCTGTGATGAACGCTGGCAAGATCCTTGCAGAGATGGCAAAGCAGGACGCCGAATATACCTCCAAACTTACCGCACGGATGGCTGGGGATGAGACGGCAGGGATGACACAGATAATCATTCAACAGTAGATATATAAAAATATTAGATGCAATACAAGGCGGCTTGAAAAAATACAATCCGCAGTGTACATAGACGTACATAAGGATTGGATTTTTTTCAAACAACGCAGTAGTGCGCTAATATAAGGATTTTTATGGATTTACCATTCAATGCAATGCCTGGTGCTAACTACATCAGCGACATATCAGACGACATAATACCAACACTATTTCGCCAAAAGCAGGCGGAGCTAAAAGTACCATCGTTAGGGAAGCTTGGGTGCAGATTTATCTCGATCTGTGCAGCAATCTCTAAAGCTAAGACGATCATCGATATCGGCTGTGGGATAGGCGTATCCACAATGGCGTTGCACCTTGGCGCACCAACAGCGCAGATTCATGCACTGGATGCAAACCCAGAGAGGGCGGAAACTTGCCGCACACTACTATCAAATTATCCAAATATAACGGTATATAATGAGATGGCGATCCCATTCTTGCAAAGGGATGAAACTCGCTACGATATGGCGTTTGTGGATAGTATCAAGAAGGATTATATTGCGATCTGGCACACATTGCGCCCACGATTAAATGCTGGCGCAGTGGTGGTATTCGACGACGTGCTACTCCACGGATATGTAGCAGAGGAGAACGCCACAGTGCCTACAAAGTATCGAGATGGTGCGGCAGAGCTTCGACTATTCCTAGAGGAGCTATCCACCGACCCAACCGTAAAAAGCCAGATCATACCTATCGATGGCGGAATGCTAATGGCAACTTACGGGCTGGAGCAGGCTCCCCTCGTATGCCACCCTAAATAGGGATGTCACTACAGAAAAGTGTGATTTTCTTGCGTGACATCATTATTTTATTCTATATTGTAAACTCTTATCCCATACAACCTTAACGCCAGATCTCTGTCATCGCCTGAATGCCCTGTTCTTTTAGGATTATAAACACCATCGGTCACGATCTTAATTATATACTTCTCACTATTATCAGTAGTATTTATCACGATCTTATCCCTGCCGCCGTGTGTTACAGGCACTGTACTAGCAAGCACATCATTAATATAAACGTCGATCTTCGTTGGTTTTGTAGGTATATCAATATTATAAATCTCAGCGGAGTAATCGATCTCGATAACCTTAGGCGTACCACCCTCATGAGATAGCGTAACACTTGCCTCTGGCTTTATCCAGCAGAAGAAGTTCTCTGGAGAATCTCCCTCCCTGCCGTAGAAGCCCTCTGTAAAGTTTACACGGTTATCCAGTGCTAGATTCAGCTCCGCCGGCTCCTTTATACGATACTGCTCCATATAGTCGTATCGATTTTTTAAGCCTAACAAAACTCCATCCATCCTGTATAAATTCAACTCCCTGTCGGTAAACGACATATACTCTGGAACAATATATATGTGATCAGCCGCCGCATTACCATCTCTTATTCGCTGGTACTCGGCGTTTTTAAGCTCTCGAACGCTTGGTATGAACCTTGGTATATAAAAATCGTTGAGTGTTAAGTCATTCTTTACGGCTAGATTGACAAACTCATACAATTTTGGTGTTTCACCATGTATATACTCTGTGGTTAAGAAGAAGATATGTGTATAATCTTTAGTAAGGGAATTCCACTCAGGTACAGCAAGACTTAGCTTTCTCTCCACTCTTGAATTATAGTTATCCCCTCTTTTCAAATAAAATCCATTAAGATCCTGATACTGCAATATAGCTAGAAAAGATAAGAGAATTATAGTTACCCTCTTTGAATACCACTTTATTATTGCAAATAGTGAGAAAAGTGTAAGCAGATACACAACTGGATACATAAACCGCCCAGTACCTCTAAATATAAACCAGATGCGTTCTATAATATCTGGCATATTATACTTGAACAGTAGCTTATCGTTTATTGTCACAATATTGCTTAGAGCAAATAGCCAAAATGCTGCTAACGTTAAAAATGACAGAATAACACGACGCAAAATTGTTCTATCGGATAGCTGCTTTCTTATATTATCAAAGTTACTTATAACTACAACTAGCGCAAGAAATATAGCAAGAAGAACCCCCACGCCAGCGTACGCTATCCCCTCCCCCTGTCCACCTGTAGCAAGAGGAAGCTCCTTTAAGAAATAGCCTGTTGCAATACTATTGAATATTGCGTTTAGGTTGCCACTGAAGAAGCCTATTCCAATGGAGCTTTCATGCTCTAGGTGAAATGCACCTAGCAAAAATAGTGTAAATAGAGCAACTAAAATGGGTGCAATAAAGACCACTGATGATGTAGCGATCTCTCTCTTTTCAAAACACTCATCAAGTGCATAAAAAAATATAAAGAATACAGTCATGCCAAGATAGTACATATTTAAAGTTAATGCTAAAACGATAACTATACACCATAGAAGCACACTCCTCTTCGTGCTGCGAAATCCTTTTTTGGTTATACATATATATATAGATGCAAGGATTAGAAAGTGTAAAGCGATAGTAATATGCCCAAACATTCTCCAAACTATACCAACAGAGAAGATAAATAGGAGAGACCCGAGAATTGATATCACGACATTGCCACTTATCTTTTTAACAACTAGCCCTGCAAAGCCACCATTTAATATATATAAAAGGAGTCCAGCTAATCCAAAATATTGGAAGTTTTCAGGCAGTATCGGCGATAATAGCTTAAAGATAATGGCAAATAGTGTTAGCGAGTCGGTAAAGATTATCGATTCTTTAAATGGATATACCATATTATCCATCAAACCGATCGGGAAGTACCAGCCTGACTGCCTAAAAAGCTCCCAACCAGTATGATGTTGTGCTAAATCCCC
>JAITWF010000005.1 GCA_031285415.1 Deferribacteraceae bacterium | reverse complement strand
CGTACTCGATTCCAGCCTTCACAGCCGCCGCCTTCCCCTCCACCTTCTAGAGTGTGCCGACGTGCGCACGCTCCGCATCTGGGAAGAGGGGGATATTAACAGCCCCCACGATGGTACTATCGGCGTACTCCTTTGGGCTACGCACATCGACGACGGTATATCTATCTAACGAGCTTTCGATCTCGTCGAACGTCACATAAGATAGCATTTTAGGCGAGCATTGCGCAGGTAGAGTAGATCGGCTCCATCTGGCACGTTTCATTTACGCTCACCCCGATATCTGCCGCATTTAGTAGATCACATGTGATCTTGTTTCCTTGCAAATCGGGGCATAGTGGGTATCCAAAGCTGAATCTATGCCAATCTTTAGGTGATAGCTTGCTCGCTACCTCTTCGTTGGCGTAATCTGCCAGTGCGTCTGTTAGCTCGGCAAAGAAGCCGTGTAGCTCGTAGTACTCTGCATAGCGATCGGCTTTATGCACCTCCGCTAAATACTCGGTCACCTTACCACCTAATGTAACGAGCTGTAACGGCAGGATACTCTCACCAGAGGTTGTCTTATAGAGATCTGCAATACAGTCGCCACTCTCCATGCGAGGGAACGTCGCAAATAGCGTATTATTCAGCCAAAGCTCCTCTCCACGCACCTGGGCATGGTAGAAGCCGTATATGTATGATAAAGTCACAGGGATCTTCCCCGACTTTATATCTGCTACTATATTATTAAACTTCGTCTCCATATCGGATAGTGAGGTCTGCCCCTCTCTATGCCCCCAACGCCCTTCAAATAAAGAGATCTTGCCGATTAATGGTAGGACATCGTCTAGATTAGCCTGTTTTACCTCAGATCTGCCGATAAATTCAGCTGTAACGGTATCGAGTGTCGTGGATGTGTTGAGAATGCGCCTCATAGCTGGCTTTGCCGAGATCTCTTTCTCTGTAGGGGATGAGGCACGCATAGCGTCGATCCCTGCGAAGGCGTCTTTACAGTAGTAAACCTTGCCAGGGAGTATCGGTGAACACTCCGTCTGCACATACTCTGCGCTAAGGGCTGCTCCGCCTAGTAGCACCTTAACGTCTAGCCCAGCCTCTCTTATAAGCTCGATATTCTCCTTCATGATCTCGACTGATTTCACAAGGAGACCGCTCATCGCAATAGCGTCTGCGCCGCACTCCTGCGCCTTTTTCACAATATCTGCACCCGAGACCTTTGTGCCCATATTGATAACTTCGTATCCGTTGCCGCTAAGGATTATATCCACAAGGTTTTTGCCGATATCGTGAACGTCGCCACGAACGGTAGCAAGGACGATCTTCCCACGTTTCGCCCCATCACCCCCCTGTAGGTGCGGCATAAGCTTATCGCTGGAGCGTTTCATCACTTCGGCAGATTTCAGCACGAACGGTAGAAGGAGTCTGCCAGAGCCGAACTCCTCGCCAACTTTCTGCATTGCAGGCATTAATATATCGTTCAAGATCTCCATTGCAGAGTTATCTTGCAGAAGTTCGTCGATGGTCTTTTCTAATTCAGAGCTATCACCCTTCAACACTTTGCGGAATAGTCGATCGGCAGGGGCTAAATCATCCCTTTCGACCTCTACAACCTCTTTAATGTCGGCAAAGTGCGCAATAAATGCATCTAATGCCCCATCTTTGCCATCTAGGAGAGCCTCTGATAGCTCTATATCTTTCGGATTAAGGTTGGCTATAGGGATAATCTTCTCTGTATGCACGATAGCAGCGTCTAGCCCTGCCTGTACAGCTTTATTGAGGAATACAGAGTTCAGAATCGTTCTTGCGGCAGGGGATAGCCCAAAGGATACGTTACTAACCCCTAGAACGGTATTCACATCTGGATGTTTTCGTTTAAATTCAGTTATTGCGCCAAGCGTGTTCACTGCTGCGTATCTGGAATCAACATCGCCAGAGGCTACCGAGAAGGTGAGAAAATCTATGAGGAGATCTTTCGGACTGTAGCCGTATTCATTCGTCCAGACGTTGTATATGCGCTCTGCGACGGCGAGTTTATCCTCTTTGCTCTGCGCCATGCCACTTTCGTCGATAGTAAGCCCTACAACGGCGGCAGGGTGATATTTCAACAATTTCAGTATCTCATGAAGTTTGCCGCCACCATCTTCAAAGTTGATCGAGTTGATCACAGGTTTGCCAGTAATCCGCTCCAGTGCTACACGAATAACCTCTGTAGAGGTGGAGTCGATCATGATAGGGGCGGTTAAGTCTGCATTTAAGAGCTTCGCCATCTGCACCATATCGGCGATCTCGTTTCGCCCTGAGTATGCCACTGAGAGGTCGATTATATGTGATGATTCCTGCTTGCGTGCGATATTAGCCATCTCGGCGTAGTTATCCGCCTTTAGCAGATCTCTGAACGCCTTGCTACCTGTGGCGTTTGCTCGCTCACCCACCCATGTAGGGGAGGGGAGCTGTTTCAGAGCGGAGACGCTGTATGCGCTTGCTCCTAAACCGATATTACAGTTACTATGCACTTTATTTGAGGCTGGAAGCGTCTTTATGAGTTTACTAACAGCTGAAATATGCTCGTACCCTGTGCCACAGCAGCCACCTACTGCAAAGAGATTGTGCTTCTTGGCAAGGTTAAAGCTTAGATTTGCAAAATCCTCTGCACTTAGGTGATATGCAAGTTTACCGTTCACAAGTGCTGGCATTCCAGCGTTTGAGGAGAGGTAGAGTCTGCCGTTCCAATGTTTTGCAAGCTCCTCTAGCGGTTTCGCCATTCTATCGGGGCCAAAGCCGCAGTTTATTCCTAAACTAAAGATCGGATATGAGCTTAATATAGCGGCAACGCACTGGATATCGGTGCCGACGAGGAGGTTGTCACTCTCCTCTACAGTGAACGATACCATTATCGGAAGGTGTGGAGCGGCTTTCATAGCAGCGATCACGGCCGTTTTCATCTGCAAGAGATCTTGACATGTCTCGATGATTATTATATCTGCCCCAGCAGAGCTGCCAGCTGTAATCTGTTCTAGATATGCGTTATAGAGATCGTCGTAGTCGATCTGCCCAAGGGTAGGCAGTTTGCTGCCAGGGCCTACCGATAGGGCGATGAACTTATTCTCAAAGCCCTTTTGGGCGTCTTTTGCGCACTTTATGGCGGCGATATTAATCTCTGCTACACGATCCTCTAGCCCATACTCGGCTAGAACGATCCTATTGGCACCAAATGTATTCGTGACGGCAATGTCCGCCCCAGATTCGTAATATTTTCTGTGTATAGAGGTGATCGCCTCTGGTTCTGTCAGACATAGTAGCTCGTTGCACTCGACAGCGGGTAGATTGAGGCTCTGAATACGAGTTCCCATAGCTCCATCGAATAGGATTACCCTCTCTTTTGATAGCGATTCAAATGTCATGATTGCTCCTTAATTCATTGCGGCAAGCACTCTTTCAAGATACTGCCTAGTCTCTTTATATGGAAGTTTTGTGATGAGGCGGTTGCATACCTCTTCGGAGGTCATCTTATTGATCTTCTCGATCGCCTTTGCCACGTTGCGACTGCCTACAAATGCCCTCGCAACAGTGCTTGCGCCGCCATTATACGCCGCAATTACGCAATAGATACGAGATACAGGGTCGTTAATCTCTGAAAAGTATTTATTATACAGTATCGATAGGTATATGATCCCTGCCTCTACATTTCTATCTGCGTCGAATAGATACGATGGCGATAGCACAACAGGCTTTCCGTAGAGGACTTTCGAGATCTCTAGCCCTGCCGAGCTAGGCACCACCTGCATAAGACCGTATGCGGAGGCGCCAGAGCGTGCTGTAGGGTTGAATCCGCTCTCCACATGGGCGATCGCTCGCACGATATCCCCCACACCTTTGGCGTTTGCTGCTCTGCCAGCTATAATCTCCTCGTACATTGTCCGCTCATGCTCTGCACCCTGTGGTTTAAAGTGGGCGACCATGTTCAGAACTATCTTGCCATTTTCGCTCTCTTTTAATGAGTAGCTGGCACTGCGGAATACGTTATCGACGAAATCTTCCATCTCTGTGAATGTCGAATCGGTGCCTGTTATCGTGTGGTATAGAATATTTGATTGCAGGTCGGCGGTGATCATGTCGATCCCTCTATCCTGCATAGCACGCTCGACGGTGCCGTGTGGACTATCTTCGTATACTTGCTTGAAATCAAGAAGGAGGAGACGGCGCATATATCCACGCAGGGCAGCGGCTGTAATCTCGTCTGGTATAGGGTTTAGCGGATCGGCTACGGCATCATCGAGGATAACCTCTAGCTTTAACTCGCCTGAGTAGAACTGGTACGAACCACGTATATTCAGCCCTTGGCTGTTGTCAAAGTACTCCACCCAGCGACGATTAGAGGTGAGAAGCTCATCCCCCCAAACGTTCTGCACGAGAGAGCGCACATTTTCAGTCTCTTTGCGTACTAACTTTTCAAAAAGAATGTAATCGGAGAGGACTTTTGCATACTCCGCCTTTTCACCAGCATAGATTGGTAGCGCAATTAGTAGTAATACGCTAATAAATAGTAACTTTTTGATCTCGGATCTCCTGACATAGATAAGGCAACTTTGGAGTATACTATTAGTTGCGATCTGTTTCAATGATAAAATTAATGTTGCAAAAAATAAATAGTTGTACTATGTTAAACGTCCCAAAATAAACACGCCCGATGAGTTTAGGGAGCCGTTGATATCTCAAGTGCCTTGAAAAAGGTGAGTGTCAATGCGGGCGGAGGACCAACAAAGGAGAATCTATGTCCTACATTTCTATGAAAAGCCTCTTAGAGGCAGGTGTACACTTCGGTCACCAGACAAAACGCTGGAACCCAAAGATGAGCAAATATGTCTTTGGCGCACGTAACGGAATCTATATCCTAGACCTTCAGAAGACTGTTCAGTGCTTTAATAGCGCATACGAATTCGTTCGTGATATGTCTAAAAAAGGCTCTCGTTTCCTATTCGTAGGTACCAAGAAACAGGCTCAAGAGGCTATCAAACAGGCAGCAGAGAAGTGCGGCGGATACTATATCAACCATCGCTGGCTCGGCGGCACCATGACAAACTTCCAGACTATCAAAACTCGTGTAGCTCGCCTAAAAGAGCTTGAAGAGATGATCTCTACTGGCTATATAGACAAACACTTCACAAAGAAAGAAGCATCTCTTATGAAGAAAGAGTACGAGAAGCTTGAGCGCAACCTTGGCGGTATCAAAGATATGAAAACTCCGCCAGATATCCTCTTTATCATCGACATAAAGATGGAGCAGAACGCTATCCTTGAGGCTCGTAAACTTGGTCTACCGATCGTTGCTATCGTGGACACAAACTGTGACCCAGAGATGGTAGATTTCCCAATCCCAGGCAATGACGACGCTATCAGAGCGTGCCAACTTATCGCTGGCCGCATCGCAGATGCTGTTATCGAGGGGATGGAGTCTAGAGACGAATCTGTACTTCAAGAGGTTCGTGCAGCCGCTTCAAACGACGACGATATACCAGATGAAGAGATAATCAAATCAGCAGCTGAGGCCGCTGGCGAACTAGACAAGGATAAGGAATAATATTATGGCAGAGATCAGTGCAGCAGTAGTAAAAGAGCTTAGAGAGAAGACTGGCGCAGGGATGATGGACTGCAAAAGAGCGTTGGGCGAAACTGGTGGCGATATACAGAAAGCCACCGATTATCTACGTACAAAAGGGCTTGCAGACGCCTCTAAAAAATCATCTCGTGTAGCTGCCGAGGGTGCAGTTGCCTCTTATATACATGGTGGCGGCAAGATGGGCGTGCTTATCGAAGTTAACTGTGAAACAGACTTCGTGGCAAAAACAGAGGAATTTCAAGAGCTTTGCCGTGACCTTGGCATGCATATCTGCGCATCGAACCCACTTTGCGTGAAGGAAGATGAGATCGACGCAGCAGTTGTAGAGAAAGAGCGTGAGATCTACACCGCAAAGGCGAAAGAGATGGGCAAACCTGACAATATGATCTCTAAGATCGTAGATGGTCAGGTGAAGAAGTTTATCGAAGGCTCTGTGCTTTTGTCACAGCCGTTCGTTAAAAACCCTGATCTAACAGTGTCTCAGTACCTTGCAGAGAAGGTAGCGAAGATCGGTGAAAATATTCAAGTTCGCCGCTTCACACGCTTTATGCTAGGTGAAGGGATCGAGAAGAAAGCTGCACTAAGCTTCGCAGATGAAGTGAAGATGCAGATGGAAAACGCAAATAAATAGTTAATATCTAAAACCACCCCGTCAGCCTAGCGGCTGCCACCCCTCCAAGGAGGGGAACTGGCGGCAATGCGGCTTTCGAGTTCCCCTCCTTGGAGGGGTGGCTCGAAGTGACGGGGTGGTCTGTTTTTTTTATTCACAAAACATCCACCCTATTTTTTATTTCCCCCTCATAACTACTTAGTATTTCGCCACTATTTCATTTTTCCCAAACTATAAACGCAAATAATATTTGCATTTTGTTATTTTTCCTGATAATACACCATTGGGTGCTTTTCACTTTGTGTATGAATTATTAATAAAAATATAGTGAGGTGGCGCAATGAAAGAACTCTTGGTAGTAAGTAGCAAGATCAGCAAGATGTTGCTATTTTGTCTTATGTCAGTCTTATTCTTGGCTGGCTGTAACGACAACCGCACAGATAGAGCGAGGGGCGGTGGGGGTGCCTATGTAGACCCTAACGCTACGATGTATAGCCTGACATTTGATTCAGGTGAGCATGGCACAAACGATCCGATAGTCATGAGCATACCATCTGGTGGGTATGTTGGGCAAGATATGCCTGGCGCACCAACATCTGATGATCCTACTGGCTGGTTCTTTGAAGGATGGTATATACTCAATGATGGTGGCGACAGGATCGCTCTGACGCCAACATCTACTATCTATAGCGACACGGTTGTATATGCAGTGTGGACAAATGTCCAAACGTTTGTAGCATACTTTAATATGAACAGCTCTGATATAAGCTGTATAAACGTCGGTTTGCGCGTTAAGGATGGCAGCACTCTGGGGCTTGGCTTGCCTAAAACGCCTACCAATGGGACGCAGTTCTTTGTTGGCTGGTATTGGGATCACGATAACGACTCATCAACTCCTGAGGTACCATTCACCTCTGATACACCTATCACTGAAGATATAACGATTAATGCACACTGGTCTAGAACGGCAGTGTTCTACAATGTGACATTTAATGCTAATGGTGGCACCCCTACAGAGACCGTTGTATCGGTCGCTGCTGGTGCAGCTGTTGACACTCGTATGCCAAAGGTAACAAGGGATTTATTTAACTTTAAGGGCTGGAGTACCGATAGCGCAGCTACAGTATCTAACTTTACAGCAAGCACCGCTGTGGTTGACAATGTAACTGTATACGCTATATGGTCGCCTATAGCTGTAACTCCGCCAGAACCTACATATTTTACAGTTACATTTTTTAATAACGATGGCACAAGTAGTATTCTTACGACTAGAGATGTTCTAGAGAATACATCTGTTGGATTTGATATGCCGACTGCAACGAGAGCGAACTACAACTTTCAGCGTTGGAGTATCTCAAGCGATGGCGGTACAACGTTCGCACAGGACACTGTCGTGTCTCAAGATATGTCTGTTTATGCGATCTGGACGCAACAGGTTACCTATAACAATGTAACCTTCGACCCTAACGGCGGCACAGGCTCGCCTATAGTTGTGGGTGTAGTCTCTGGCGGCACAGTGGGTGCAGCACAGATGCCTGATCCATTACCAACTCGCACTGGATATACATTTGTTGGTTGGGGGTACACAGCTACTGGTGAGCCAATATTTACGGCAGACACAAAGGTAGTGGAACCAACTACTGTTTATGCAATATGGTCTGCAGACCCTGCACCTGTATGGTATAAAGTAACCTTTGTTTTTGATAATGGTCAGGATAACGCCTCCTTTACCGTTCTATCTGGTGGCAGTGTTGGTGCTCAGATGCCGACGAATCCAGCTAAAGAGGGATTCGATTTCGTGCGCTGGAGTGCTAATAAAGATGGCTCTACAAACTTTACAGCAAGCACGCCAATAACTAGAGATATGGTAATATATGCAATCTGGGCGGCAGGAACACCTGTAGAGCCAGAGCCGACCATGTTTACAGTTACATTCTATCAGAACGATGGCACAGAGATGGTTGTGAAGAGTGTGCAGGTGGAATCGGGCAAACCTGTAGACGCAGAGATGCCTGTACCAACGAGAGCAGAGTATAACTTTGAGCATTGGAGCCTTAGCAAGGCAGGCGATTCGAACTTTAACTCTATGACGCCTGTGTCTGAAAATATGAACCTCTACGCTATATGGACGCCGATATCAGTGGCACCTACAACGTATTCGGTAACGTTTGTTATCGATTCAAGTAGCGTTGTGGTGAGTGATATAGTATCGGGGCAGACGATTTCAGCCGACCAATTCCCACCGAACCCAGCAAAAACTGGCTTCACCTTCCTCGGTTGGGGTGCTACACCTACTGGTGCGGCTACATTTACTCAATCCACAAAGGTAACTTCAAATATGACGGTCTATGCGTTGTGGGAAGAGATAAATATCCCTACGCCTACCTTATATACCGTTACATTTAATGTAGTGGGTGGCACGCCAGCTATTGAAGCGATAGGCGATATTGAGCCTAACACTACTCTCGGCGATCTTATGCCTGGTAACCCATCGAAAGATGGCTACACCTTCCAAGGTTGGAGTACCTCATCGACTGGTACAGTTGCGGATTTTAGCGCAAGCGTACCTGTGGGCAAGAGCATGACTGTGTATGCGATATGGAGTCAAGACCCTGTAGTTGTAACATATACCGTAACATTTAATGCGATGGGCGGCGAGCCTGCTGCGTTAACGTCGTTAACAAGAGCTACAGGAGCTCCTATCGGCACACTACCAACGGTAACGAAAGGTACCCTAATCTTTGGCGGCTGGAGTACAGATAAAGCTGCAACAGGTATCGTCAGCGAAAACACGCTTGTAGGTCAGAATCTGACTCTCTCTGCGCTATGGTACTATGAAGTGTGGTTTGATCTAGATGGCGATGGCGTGAAGGATGAGCCAGATGAGGTCAAGAGAGTGCTAGAGGGTAGTAGCTTCGGCACAACACTGCCAGATCTTGAAGATACCGATACAGATACCTTCGACGGCTGGGTAGATGGCAGTGGCAACTCCTTCGGTAAGGGAACGATTATAGATGAAAATACCCCACTCCCTCTCGAACTCCATCCAGTATGGACGCCGAAGATAATCTATAATACCGTTACATTTGTTTATAACGATTTAGCGACAAGCGATAGAGTAGTGCAGGTGCCAGATAACTCTGTCATCAGTGCGACGATAGCTACCCCTGTGTTTGCTGCGCATATCTTTAAAGGGTGGACAACAACCGTCACCGATGGCACCACAGGTACGGCAAACTTTAACCCTAAAACGGCTACGATTACAGATAGCATGAGTGTATACGCAATCTGGGCAGAGTCGTTTACCATTACGATAAACACTGGCACCGATAATATCACCCTTGAGATCGAGAAGGGTACTAGCCTTGGCGCACTAATGCCGGCAGATCCAACTAAAGATGGCGAAATCTTCGGCGGTTGGGATAGCAACGGCGACGGTGTTGCAGATTTTACTAAAGATACCGTTATAAATGGTCCTATCAGTATCGTGCCTGTATTTACACCAGACACACCTCCTCCATTCGATGTAACTATCGATCTGGGCGATGGCACAGAACCGATCGTAATAGAGGATGTAGAGTACGGCACAAGTCTCGGTAGCAGAATGCCAGACTCGCCAGTGTTCACAGAAGTTCCAGATGATCCATCGAAAGAGTACTTCTTCGCTGGCTGGGATAGCGACGGCGATGGTATTGCAGACTTTACCTCCACAACTAAGATCTACCAAGAAGAGGATGACCCTGCCTTTACGCTAGTAGCTGTATGGGATAGCGTTGCGGTGAACTATACCGTGATCTTCGACCCTAACGGCGGTACAGGTGGCGGTACGTTAACTGTAGCAGGGGGCGCAACTGTTGGTAGCAACCTCCCGACAGTCACTATGGCAGATAGCGCACTGCTAGACTACTCCTTCGCTGGCTGGAGTACGATCAAAAATGGTACAGCAGATTTTACAGCAGGCACACCAGTCTCTGACAATATGACTGTGTATGCGAAGTGGAGTAGCGTTCCTGTGCAGTATAGCGTAACGTTCTACACCTCTAATGATGATCTGAACTATACAGAACATGCCGTTGTAGATGTAGCTGCTGGCAGCATGGTAGCACTACCGCAATCACCTACAAGAGCAGCAGAGACAGGTACAAACGTCACATTTGTCGGCTGGAGCCGCACTCAAGGGGCTACTACGGCGAACTTTGACGCAACAACACCTATAACTAGCGATCTGTCACTCTACTCTGTATGGAATGAGACTTTAATTCCATATACCGTAACCTTCTTCCGTAACGATGGCTCGCCAGACAGTAGTCAGATATCTGTAGACTACGGAACGACTATCGGTGCGCAGATGCCAGCCGATCTAGCGGACACTACTACGCTTGCATTTATAGAGTGGAACGCCTCACCATCTGGTACAGGTGTGACGATTACCGCTGATACGGTAGTTACCACTGCTATGGGTGTATACGGCAAATGGTCACCTTTCAGAACGATCACGCTGCCTGATGGCTCCACAGAGCCAGTTGTAGATGGCTGCACAATGAGTGATCCAAATTGCGATAACGACACATCGGATAGTATCTTCCCGATAGATCCTACGCCACCTAGTGGGCAGGTCTTCGTCGAGTGGAACGATAGCCAAGACGGCAGAGGCAACGAGATTACAGAGGATACGATTATCGATGGCGATACGACTCTCTATCCAGTATTTGCGAAACCTGTTGCAGATGCAGCGGCTCTAGCTAAGATAACCGATAACCTTGGTGGCAAGTATGTACTAACAAACGATATTAATATCAATGGTGAGTTTACGCCGATTGGGCAGAGCTCATTCCTAGGTGTAACATCGTGCGACGCATTCACAGGCTCGCTATATGGTAACGATTACTCTGTGATTCAAGCGGAAGTAACCTCTAGTGGTAACGCAGGCTTCTTCTGTGAGATGGATGGCGGATATGTGAAAGATCTGAATATCACAGGCTCTGTAGCGAGTGAAGCGCTTATAAATCTGATAGCGCCTCTCACAGTAGGTGGTCTCACATCGACGGCAACAGATTCTGTTATTAAAAATAGCTGCTTTACTG
>JAITWF010000134.1 GCA_031285415.1 Deferribacteraceae bacterium | reverse complement strand
ACCCCTCCCCGAAACATTATATGTTTCGACCCTCCCTCAAGGGGAGGGTGTTAAATGTGAGGTGAGTTATGTCTGTTGGTATAACAACGATTCTCTCCCAATCCGCAATCCCTGAAAAGATTGCGGATGTCACAGACAGAGCCGCCGACAATAAGCAGCAGGCAACAGTTGTCGTTGCGCAACATCAGTCGGAGGAGCGTACCAATGTTGTACAGGCTATGGACAAACTCGATACCACTGGGCTAATACGCCGCAAAGATGAACGTGACGAAGAGCAGAAGAAACGTAAGAAGAAAGAAAATAAACAGGATGCTCGCAAAGGGCATCTTGATCTAAAGGCTTAAATATCGTGGCAGATCACCCCGCCCTCATCACCGTTACCTATGAAAACAATATCACATGGAGCTATGTGCTCCTAAAGGGGGGCATTCCTTTACACAGCCCTCATATCAATCTACTACTTCACGGCTTCTCTATAGCGCAGATCGAGGGTGCAGACGAGATCACCGTCGAGTGGTACAGCGACTCGAAATTTTCCGTTCACAGGCTAGAGTTTATCTCGCATACAGCGGATATCTGGAGCTTTAAGCGTATCGGAGAGGCGTTCACCCACGACGACAGCAGAACCTTAACCGTTGATTATAAAGATACGATCAGGCTAGAGTTCTTTAATATATCAGATCTGCCGATCTATCATAGCAAAGCCTCCAATGAAAATCTTGCTGAGCTTAATAGCGTCAGCCACAAGATAAAGGCAGAGGTTAAAGACGAATACCCACAAAATCGCAATCTACTGCTCTTTATGCTAGAGCTTAATAATAAACTAGACGATATCCTTGATCTTATGCGAGCAAAGGAGAGTGTTCTCATAGAGGATACAGACACAAACTTTCACGTAAACGCTGTAGGGATAAATGGCAGAGAGATTATCTTCTATTCGCCACGCCTTATCGACAAGGGAAGCTACGCCTATACGTACAACGTGATCGGCAGAGGGGGCGAACGGTTTGCCTTTGCGTCGGTACTTCAAATCTATCCATTAAAAAAGAGCAAAGATGGCTGGTTTTATGCCGCCATATATGAAGATATGCGTGAAGATACGAGGGATAGCATCGTGAAATTCGTCTTTACCAAAGAGCGAGAGATGATACAGAGGATAAAAAATTAATATATGAACCCCTCTCCCACCCTTCGGGTACCCTCCCCCAAAGGGGGAGGGGTTAGTGTCTGTAGCACAAAAGCTATACCCCTCCCCCTGGGGGGGGAGGGATCAAGGGAGAGGGGATTACAAACGAGGTTACAACTTGTCTTTAAATACACTTGTTTTCTTTAACTTAGTAGCGATCCTGATCCTGCTTATAATTGTAATCAACCTGATGTTGCGTCTGCGCAGGCTGGAGGCAAAATCGGTGGATGTAACGCCGAAAGATGTCGCTGCCTACGTGGATCAGATGAGGGAGATCCTTATCGAGAGCGAACGAGCGGCAGAGATATTGGACGCTACTATAAAGGAGCGAGAGGCGGCACTTGAGGATCTTAGCGATCTGGTGGAGGATAAACTTCGCAGACTATCAGATATTACTGCATACACAAAACCAGCAGAGAAGAAGCCAAAACCTGAAAGCTCTATGCAAAATAAAGTATACCGCCTACTCCTGCAAGGGTTTACCGAGGATGATATCGCAAGGCAGCTTGGAATTAGCGAACAGGAAGTTAATCTGCTTATAAATATGGTGAAGGAATAAACATTTCAGGGCTAAACCCTGCTGGCAACGCCGACGCCGACGGTTCACAGAGAGAGGTTCGTGCTGGCGAGAGAGTGCATGCCGAGCTTGTAAAGGATGGCGGCGATAAAGCCACCCTGCGCATACGAGGCACCCTCTACGACGCACAGTTTAGCGGCGAAAAGCCTAGCAGTAAAACATTTCGAGTGGAGATCTTAAAGACAGCCCCAATGGAGGTGCGCCTCCTAGGCGAAGAGACTGCCTCTAAGGGGGGAACGATAAAGCTGACTGGCGGAAACCTACCGCTAGGGGCAAATGTAGATGTAACGGTTGCAAGGTCAGACAAAGGTATGTTTCTGCTCCTCATCGGCGGCAAGGAGTTCTTCGCCAAACTGCCAGCCAATATGGCAGGATTATCATCATTTCAAGCGAAGGTGGTATCGACCGATCCGCTACTCTTGCAGCCCTCCCCTACCGATCTTATGCAACGTGGGGATGTAAAATCATCATTAATCAGCCTTCTAAATAAAGACCCAGCCACGATCGCCTCCGAGATAGGCGCAGGCAGACTATCGAGCATTACAGCTGGCGAACTGCGACAGCTTATCCGCAATAGTGGACTATTCTTTGAGAATAAGTTAGCTGGCGATCAATCCGTTGCAGGCGACAATAAGCTCCGTGCCGCCATGCAGAATAATAATACGCAGTGGGATGGGATCACCAGAATGCAGCTTGCTACGATCCTTATGGATGAGGGATTCTTCTCATTCTTTGAGATGGACGAGATCGAAGATGAGGGGGTGATACGCATTCGGCAGGAGCCTACTGGCATATCGCTCTATATGAAGATGACGTTCACCGCAATCGGCGATACAGTTTTAAGCATTGTGCCGCAGCCACTTGGCGATGGGTATAATGTAACGGTGCGCACATCGGTGGATATATCTGTTCAGCTAGCTGCTGTGAATATCGATAAAGCTACTATTAAATGGGGAGCTTTACGGAAGAACGATCTGGCACAGTTTAGTATAAAAGACCGAATAATTGGCAAGATTGGAGGTTTCGATATTAAAGTATGACAATTCTAATAGAGGCAAGTCCGAATAAAAATGGTAACGGCACATATTTAGCCGACAAGATAACGACAAGGTACGAAGAGGTTACTCGCATTCGCCTATGGGATCTACTCTATAGAGGGTGCAAGGGGTGCAGAGAATGTAAAGAGAAAAATACATTTTGCACGCAAGATGATGATATAAAAGGATTATTTCCAAAACTAGCCGACGCCGATAGGATCGTGATAATCGCTCCAAACTATATGGGGTTTATCTCTGGCGAGCTGAAACAGCTCATTGATCGCCTCTACTGCATGAAAGATTCCGACAAAAGATCACGATTTAAAGATAGTGCAAAGCTCGTTTTCCTCTTCACACAAGGATCTCCCACAAGAGACCACGGAGATAGAGCGCAACAGTGGATAAAATCTATTGCCGATTCGTACAATTTGAAATATTATGGGATCACAATACCAAATTGTGCTAAAGATAATACCGACGCAGTGCGGATAAAAGAAGATGAGATAATGATGAGTCTGTCATTTTTTTCATAAAAGGAGGGCGAGATGGCTGTATCTTACAAAGAGTTAGGACTAGTAAATACTCGGGAGATGTTTGCAAACGCAATGAAGGGGGGCTACGCAGTACCAGCCTACAACTTTAACAACCTTGAACAGTTGCAGGCGATCACACAGGCGTGTGCAGAGACAAAATCTCCAGTTATAATTCAGGTATCAAAGGGCGCACGCAGCTATGCAAACGCTACAATGCTTCGCTATATGGCACTTGGCGCAGTGCAGTACTCCAAAGAGCTTGGGGCAAATATCCCTATGGCTCTCCACCTCGACCACGGCGACAGCTACGAACTATGCGTAGACTGCATAAACTCTGGCTTTTCATCCGTCATGATCGACGGTTCGCACCTGCCATTTAAAGAGAATATCGCACTCACTAAGAAAGTTGTCGATTTCGCACACCAGCACGATGTCACCGTTGAGGGTGAATTAGGCGTGCTTGCTGGCATTGAAGACGAGGTATCCTCTGAACACTCCCACTATACAGACCCTCAAGAGGTCGAAGAGTTTGTGAAAAGCACTGGCGTTGATTCCCTTGCTATCTCTATCGGAACCAGCCATGGAGCTTATAAATTTAAGGTAAAGCCTGGTGAATCTGTGCCACCACTCCGATTTGATATCCTTGAAGAGGTCGAAAGACGTCTGCCAGGATTCCCTATAGTGCTACACGGTGCCTCCTCGGTACTCACCGAATACGTTGAGCTGATCAACCAGTACGGCGGCAAGCTTGAGAACGCCGTTGGTATCCCTGAGGATCAGCTTCGCCGTGCCGCAAAGAGCGCAGTATGCAAAATTAACGTCGATTCCGATGGTCGCCTAGTGTTCACCGCAAAGGTTCGTGAAACGTTTGCTCTAGAGCCGAAGGAGTTCGACCCACGCAAATATCTAGGGCCTGCTAGGAAGGAGCTCGTGAAGATGTATAAATCTAAAAATGAGTCCGTTATGGGCAGCGCTGATAAGGCATAATAAACCACAAAAGGGCGGGCTGACCCCGCCCCTACACCATTCATGGAAAAACTAACCTTACTAATCTTCCTATTCACCTACTTTGCCATAGCGATCCAGAAGCTCCCTGGGATCAAGATCGATCGCCCCTCTGGCGTACTTGTCGGCAGTACGCTTCTAGTAGTATCTGGCGGCATCACCCTACCGATGGCGTATAGCTACATCGATTGGGATGTGATCACCTTCCTACTCGGGATGATGATTATGACGGCATATCTCGAGCTTGCAGGATTCTTTCCTGTTGCGGCACGGTTTATCGTCAAGAGGGCGCACTCCGGCAACTCACTTCTAGCATTTGTGATCGCTGGCACCGCCCTACTCTCCGCCCTATTTGTGAACGATACGATCTGCCTACTCTTCACCCCAATGCTCCTTGCCGCTACTCGAGCGTTAAAGGTGAACCCTATCCCATACCTACTGGCAGTAGCATTCTCCTCGAATATCGGCTCCGCCCTGACGGTGACGGGAAACCCACAAAATATCTATATCGGCATAGTCTCTGGCATATCGTTTCTAGAGTTTATGATAAACGCCGCCGTTCCTGTGCTTTTATCGCTTGTTGTGGTCTATATAGTACTCTACCTGATGTATAAAAAAGAGTTAACTATATCAGATACAGATTTTGAGATTACAGAGTCTCACGATAGTGTGCTGATGTTAAAATCGCTACTCGCCCTTGCGATCACTCTTGCCCTATTTCTCTTCCACGTAAGCTATCCAGTTGCGGCGATGATCGGAGCTACCGCTGTGATTCTGACTGGCAGGGTGACACCGAAGGCGGCGTTAGCGAAGGTTGATTGGCAGCTACTGATCTTTTTTGCAGGACTGTTCGTAGTTATGGGGGCATTGGGAGACACATCGTATATGAATCGTGCGATCGAGTTCGTTACCCCATATCTAGAGAGAAACGATCTGAATGCAGTTTTAGGGGTCGGCGGCATTGCGCTACTGCTATCAAACCTTGTATCAAATGTGCCAGCGGTGATGATAATCTATCCAGTGATCGACGATATGGGATTGGCGGTTTATCTGGCAGTTATCGCTACATTTGCAGGGAATTTAACGCTTGTGGGGTCGGTTGCAAACCTTATCGTTGCAGAGAAAGCTAATCAGTATGGGGTAAATCTGTCGTTCATGACCTATCTAAAGGCAGGGGTGATAATAACACTGCTATCGTCTGCTATTGCGGTGGCGTATACCTATTTAACAATATAATCCCAGCCTGTACAGCCCCGACAAAAAAGCCGATCAGGAAGCCCAATATATTTATCCATTTGAAGTGGTTCTTCATAAAGGAGAATAAAAGCTCCTCCACCTCCGCTAGATCTAGGCTATTAATCTTCTGCTCCACCAGCGACGTAATATTAACGAGCTTGATAAAGTGCGGAATAACGGTGCGCAGCAGATGAATCAGCCAAACAGAGGCGATCTTCGATACCCCCTCCGTCTGCTCCTCGGTTAGTTTAAACTTGTTAAGCCGCCCCTCTATCCCCCCTTGCAAG
>JAITWF010000121.1 GCA_031285415.1 Deferribacteraceae bacterium | reverse complement strand
TAGGCAGAGCAAGCTAGTGGTACTAATTGATGCAGATAACACCTCTCCAAAGATTGTTGAGCCACTATTGCAAGAGATTGCGAAATTTGGCATAGCTACAGTTAAAAGAATATATGGCGACTGGACAGGCACACACCTCAAGGGGTGGAAAGATGTGCTACTATCGTATGCGATTCAGCCGATCCAGCAGTTTAGCTACACTGTGGGCAAGAACTCCACCGATAGCGCAATGATCATCGACGCAATGGATCTCCTCTATACCAGAACGTTTGACGGATTCTGTATCGTATCGAGCGATAGCGATTTTACTCGCCTCGCCTCACGTATCAGAGAGGCAGGGCTGACGGTGTACGGATTTGGCGAACATAAAACGCCGAAACCGTTTATCAATGCATGCGACAAATTTGTATACACAGAGATACTCCTCTGCAAAGATGATGATGTATCCGATAATAAGATCAAGCGCATGGCTACAAATGAGCTAAAGGGCGATACATCGCTTGTGAACCTCCTGCGCAACGCTGTAGAGGCTACGATCGATGAATCTGGCTGGGCGTACCTAGGCTCTGTCGGGCAGCAGATCATGAACCAATCCTCGGAGTTTGACCCTCGAAACTACGGATATCGCAAACTGATGGATATTATAAAGGAGATAAAACTCTTTGAGATCTCCGAGCGTATAAGCGAAAAGAATACCAGTATAAAACATATCTACATAAGGGATAAACGTTATAAACCTTCGATTATAAATGACGATACTAATAATATCTGATACGCATGTAAAGCGGTACGACGATCTCCCTGAACCAGTTCAGGGGGTAATATCTAGCGTTGACGCTATCATACATGCAGGCGATATCGGCTCGATAGAGTTTTATAATGATCTCAAGGCTCGCACGCCAAACCTATACGCCGTAAAGGGGAATAACGATCACTTTAGCCTGCCGTTAGAGCTTGTAATTACGTTGAATGGCGTCAAGATAGCCCTCACGCACAGCGATAGAGTGCAGGGGAGTAGGGAGAACTACCTTTCATACTACTTCTCGGCAGAGAATCCAGATCTTATAATCTTTGGACACACTCATAACCCACTCTGGGTGCAGATGGGCGCCCAGACCCTTCTAAACCCTGGCAGCCCTACTCGCAATAGAGGGATTAAGTATAACACCTTCGTGCTGATGACTATAACCGATGGCAAATTCGAGATCGAGTTTAAGAGGGCGGATTAGATTAAATTATACAACCCCATAGATTCCCCTTCGCTGGCGAAGGGGAATTTCAAGATAGGCTCATTTATAGCGCTTATTTCAACGCCCTCTTCAGCCTCTCGCAGATCGTTTTTATCACCTCAACGCGAGCGAAATATTTATCCTCTGCTGGTATAAGCGTCCATGGCGCAATATCGGTCGATGTATGCACAAGCATATCGTCGATCGCCTCATTATACGCCTCAATCTTCTCTCGATTGCGCCAATCCTCATCTGTAATCTTCCAACGTTTCAGCTCCGACGCCTCTCGTGCCTGAAATCGCTTTAGCTGCTCCTCCTGGCTGATATGAAGCCAAAATTTCACCAACACCACATTATCGTCAACTAGCTGACCCTCAAAGTTGTTAATCTCACTATACGCACGAAACCACTCATCGGCTCTAGCAAACCCCTCTACTCGCTCTACCATTACCCTACCGTACCACGATCTATCGTAGATAGTCACAAGCCCTGCAAGGGGGATATGTCGCCAAAATCGCCATAGATAGTGGTGCGCCAGCTCCTCATCCGATGGTGCAGCGGTCTGAATAGTCTGCCGAATGCGTGCGTCGATGGCGGTCGTAATCCGTCTAATCGAGCTCCCCTTCCCTGCGGCGTCCCACCCCTCAAAGAGGATCACCGTAGAGATCCCCTTCGAAAGCGCTTTTAGCGTCAGATTATGTAGATCTCTCTGACACTTTTCTAGCTCCTCTTTGTACTCCTTCTTGTTGAGCGATTTGGATAGGTCGACGCTATCTAGAATGCGTGCAGGGCGGCTTGCCATTATAGGTATTGCTGGCGGTGTAGGCTTTTCAGCCAGTGCGCCACGCATTGCGGCGCAGATCGCCTCGATAGCGGTGATATTCCGATTGCGGCTGTCACGGCAGTTTATCATCTGCCAGCCCCCTGTCAGGCGGATCGCCTTCAAGTAGTGCGCTATAATATCCTCGTAGGAGGTCTTTGTGATCGTTTCATTTGCAAATGGGTCCATCTCAACAATATGTTCAGCTCGCTTCTTCATAATCTTATTATGAGTTTCTTTATCTAGATGAAGCCATAACTTTATAATAAGCATGCCATCGGCTGCGAGTGTCTGTTCAAAGTTGCGAGCCTGCGCCATAGCCTTTTCAAACTTTAATTCGCTCCCCTTTCCTGATAGAGCCTTCTTTACGGCACGTTCATACCAACCACCAAAGAATATGCCGAGTTCCCCCTTAGCTGGCAGAATTCGCCAATATCGCCAATATTCGGGGTGCGCACGCTCCTCATCGGTCGTCATCCAGAAGGAGCGGTTGCGAATGCTGCGAGAGTCCATCCACTCGTTCAGAAGGTTTATCAAGTCGCCCCTGCCAGCCCCTGGTACACCATCGATAAGGAGTAATACGGCAATCCCAGCCTCCTTTAGCTCCTGCCGAAGCGTAAAGAGATCTAATCTAGCCTGTGGCAATCGGTCGTTATACTCATCTTTAGAGATGGAGATATCAAGCTCAGCAGATTCAAACATAAATCACCCCATTAGACAGTTTAGAATATGCAGAACGAAAATTCAAGAAAATAACTTTTCTCACATATTTAAGACCGATTATGGAACATAATTTTACTTGACAATAAAAAACATAGTTAATAAAATGTGCACTACACATAATTTAATCTGATTTGAGGCGGCAATCCTGGAGGCGTAACGATGAGAAAAAGTTCATTATCTACAGTCATTATGGCTGGCATGTACACATTAATCGCAGTAAGTATGGTTGCACTAGCAGTATCTTTCATCTCTATGCAATCAGCAGCGAGAACGGCAGGTGATTTTTCAACTTTCGTTCTACCTGTTAACAATGGCGTAACAACACTTTACGACAAGCTATGGGAGATGCGCCTCAATGCACGCTCCTTCCTATACGATGGCAAAGAGGGATCATATAACAACTCGATAGCGGCTGGCGCAAAGTTTATCGAGTATGCGCAGGGTGTCACCGCTCTGGCAAATGCAAATCCTGATGGGGCAGAGCTAAGGGAGTATATCACGAGGGTTGAGAAGAGTGCGGCTGCCTATCAAGCCTCTATGACAGACTCTGCAAACACAAACCGTGCAATGAGCCAATCCGTTAACAGTGTGAAGGCTCTGACAAACGAGTTTCTGAATATCACAGATGAGTTTGCCGACTGGATCACAGATTATCAAAATGCTCAACAGAGAGAGCTTAGCCGACCCAACTTTGCGATACTGCTCGTCCGTCTAAACACCGTCCAGGAAGATCTAATGGACGCCGCAATCTCTATATCAAAGATAACAGCTAACATAATGGAGGCTCACGCCTCACGAGATATCTCTAAATTTACAGAGATTGCAACAACTCGGGCGGAGCTACGAGAGACGATCGCACATATCGCCGCCACTGTACAGCTAGCACAGCCTCGAGCGTACACAAATCAGCTCACAGCAAAGCTTGCTGAGCTAGAGGCGGAGAGCGACAACCTATTAAAACTTATCGAGCGACTCTTCAACGTAGAGGACGCTGATAGACGCAGAATCGGCGGCGAGATGGTTGCAGACGTTACAAAGCTAGATCAGATGACCACCGATATAGGACAAAATTTCGCAAGCTCTCTTATCTCTTTCATGGGTACTATTCGGATGATAATAATCGCCGCAATGATTGTGCTAATAGCTGTGGGGGTAGCAAGCAACATCCTCGTACGCATAACAGTTATCAATAAACTAAAAGCTTTTGTAGCCAGTATGGCAAACTTCACCTCTGGCGACGGCGACCTGACTAAACGGATACCGATCACATCAAACGATGAACTTGGCCAGCTTGGCGGCTATGTGAATGTATTTGTAGAAAATATTCAGCAGATAGTACAGCAGGTGAAGGTGGCGGCAGACGACCTAGCCTCGGGCAACACCCAGCTTGCGGCTACGATGGACGAGCTATCAGCAACGTTCAACTCTCAATCGGAACAGGTCAGCTCTGTGGCGAGCAATATGGGTGCGATGAACGATGTATCGCAGGGTATCGTCACAAGCCTTAAAGAGAACCTTAGCAAGATGGATGAATCTGGCAAATCCGTCCGCACAGGCAATGGACAGCTCCAGAATGTTATGCAGACTATGCATTCGATAAAAGATCAGACCGCTCAGCTATCTAGCACTATTCAAGGCCTGTCGGAATCATCAGTGCAGATAGGCGCAATCTTAACCGTTATATCGGGCATTGCAGATCAGACGAACCTATTGGCGCTCAATGCGGCGATTGAGGCGGCTCGTGCAGGTGATGCAGGCAGAGGCTTTGCCGTGGTTGCCGACGAGGTGCGCAAGCTTGCAGAGGGTACACAGCAATCTACAAATGAGATCGCCAGCATTATCAATACATTACAGAAAGATACTACAAATGCCTCTGAGGAGATGTCTAAAACCGTCAATAGCGTCAATAGTGGTATGGATGGGATAACCGAGGCTGGCAAGATGATGGACTTAATCGTTGATTCGACACAGGAGGTATCGCTCTCTATCGGCGGTGTTAACAACGATGTAAACGACCAATTTAATATGATTCATGATATTACAGATAACACTCAAGCTCTAGCCTCTGGCATAGAGGAGAGCGTTCACGCCGTGAATGAGGTCGCTTCGACAGTGTCTCACCTGCAAAATCGTGCAGAGACGATGAAAGCGGCGGTATCGCAGTTTAAGGTATAACAAATAAATTCCCCTTCGCTGGCGAAGGGGTACACCGTAGGTGGGGGGTAGTGGTTGCAGGTGCAAATGCTTTTAATCCACTACCCCGTCAGCTTCCTTCGTCAACTGCCACCCCTTCGCCAGCGAAGGGGAATTACTATTGATCCTATCTATAAACTCCGCTATAAATATCCTATGAAACGAATTATTTTTATGGGTACGCCGCAGATCGCCGTACCGTCATTACAGCTACTGATCGATAGCGGATTTGAGATACCGCTAGCTATCTCTCAACCCGATCGCCCCAAAGGTCGAGGTGGCAAGGTGCAGCCAACACCTGTGAAAGAGGCGGCTCTTGCAGCTGGCATAGAGGTCTATCAGCCTGAAAAGGTAAAGAACAATCCAGAGGTTTTAGAGAAGTTAAAGAGCCTAAATGCAGATTTCTTTGCAGTGGTAGCGTATGGCAAGATCCTTCCGAAGGAGATTCTAGAGGTACCACACTTTGCGCCTATAAATGTACACTTCTCCCTACTCCCACTATATAGGGGTGCCGCCCCTGTGAACTGGGCTATTATGAACGGCGACGAGCGCACAGGGGTGTCCACCATGAAGATGGATATTGGGATGGATACTGGCGATATAATGCTCACAGAAGAGACACCTATCGATCGCAAAACAGATGCCGAACTTGCGGCAGAGCTAGCGGTAACAGGGGCGAAGCTACTTATAAAAACCATAAATGAGTACGACAGTATCACTCCAACGCCACAAGATCACGATAGCGCAACCGTTGCTCCGATGATGAGGAAAGAGGATGGAGAGATCGACTGGAACAGCTCTGCTATCAGTATTGAGCGGCTAATCAGAGCGTTCAGTGTATGGCCTACGGCGCACACATATCTCGATGGCAAACTGTTCAAGATCTACTCTGCCGATATCGACCCTAAGGGGGCGGCGGCTGGCGTTGTGTATAATGTAACAAAAAGCTCTTTCAGCGTTGGCACAGGCTCTGGTGGGCTTATAATCAAAGAGATTCAGCCAGAGGGGAAGCGCAGAATGGCTGTGGCAGACTTTTTAGCTGGATATAAACTAAATGGTGGGGAGCGGTTTGGAAGATAATATTCAGTATTATAAAACACCACAGCTTCTACTGCTCCTCTACCTCTCTGGTGGGCTTCTGTACGGCTCGCTATGTACGGCAGCATACACTATTATGAAGGCTATCGGCACAATGTTCCATCCGTTCGGCACATGGGCTGGGCTAGTGTTTATCGTGCTTCTATC
>JAITWF010000086.1 GCA_031285415.1 Deferribacteraceae bacterium | reverse complement strand
TAGAAGTTGTCCGGTAAAAACACCGTTACGCCCTGTGCCATCCTTTGCTGTCTCTCCAGAAGAGGCGGCATACATGATAATGCTGCCATTTGGCGCATGGCTTACTCTGTTGAGCCCTCGATCGCTGCCACCTTTAGAAGCCGAGGCGATCAGCCCCTTGGGAAGATTTCTACAAGCGTCAAGAATTATAAGATTAAAGGAGTTATTTGCATCTTCTAGCTCTGCGAGCACAAACCGTAGTGGTACAGCAACGTGTGGAAGCATATTTTCGCTCGGAATTTTAGCATCTACAGGGATTAGATAGTTCTCCCCTTTCGACTGCACCCCATGCCCAGAGTAGTAAAATATCCCATACGAATTTTTGAAGGTGCTAAGCTTCTTCTTGAGGTTAATAATTGCTTGCTGCATCTGCTCTAGTGTGCCATCTGGTATATGGTACACGGTAAATCCAAGGCTTTCCAGTGTGGTTTTCATGTCGATTGCGTCATTCAGTGGATTGTTTAGCACGTCGTCAACACTTTTGTAGTTTGCATTTCCGATAACGACAGCATATTTTTCCTGCGCCATTGCAATAAAAGGGAGTAGTAAAAATGCGATGATAGCAATTTTTCTGAACATATTGGACACCTTTGGATTTAAGATTCTTAATTATATCAAACTATCTGTATTTTACAATATAAAATTACTATTGTGTTGAATTTATAAAGTAAGTATAATGATAAATCGGAGACAATATGAAAATATTATTTAAAGCCGCACTGCTATTGGTGCTATCCTGCTACATATCCCCTGTTTTTGCGCAAGGGTTGATCTTTGATGATGAGCGATACGAACAGGTTGATCTAATGCCCAAACTTGTTGAACGGAGTTATAGCTTAAATCCCTCGTCCTACTCGATAAAATCGTATGCACCAGCTACGGGGAACCAGGGGAAATATAGCTCCTGTGTTGGATGGGCGGCAGGATACTCCGCAAGAACGATCTCTGAATCGATCGCATTAGGGCGGAAAGATCAGAGGGCTATCGCCAATAACGTTTACTCTCCAGTATATCTATATAAAAAGATCGTTAAAGATAAGGAATTTAAAGATGGCTCTAATACTGTGGACGCTATGGAGTTGATGAGAAATGAGGGTATTGTGAAGCGTTTGCCTATTGAGGAGAAGACGAAGCTAGAGGCGCTTGACATTATCTCAACGTACAAGCAATCAAAACGTTACCCTATCTCTGAATATGTTAGGCTCTTTACACTAAATTATGGTGAGAATAAAGTATTACCAGTCAAAAATCGCATTGCTGCGGGCAAGCCAGTTGTGATAGGGATGCTTGCTCCCGAATCGTTCAAAAATGCGTATGATAAAGAGTTGTGGCAACCGACCGAGAGGTTTGATAGACGAAAGATGGGGAATCTTGGGCATGCTGTGACTGTGGTGGGGTATGATGATAATAGATACGGCGGTGCCTTTGAGATACAAAATAGCTGGGGGGCGAGTTGGGGGAAAGATGGATTTATCTGGATTAAATACGATGATTTTGCAGTTTGGACACGTGAATCGTTTGCGATAGTAGAGGATCTGACTAACTTTAAAGCGGTTATTGAGTTTGCCTCGTCGATCGATATAAAGCGATCTGATTCGGCTGACGGTATGCCTGTGCGGTATGATAAACAGGGCTTTTATAAAACAATATCTTCATATTCGTCTGGCACAGAGTTTCAATTTATGATGACGAATCGCAAGGATGCCTATGTATATGCCTTTGCTGCTGATAATAGAACTGCTATGGTGTCTCGAATCTTCCCATCGCAGGGGGAGTCGCCAGTGTTGGACTATCCTGATAGCACGGTTGCATGGCCAGCTGAGAACGACTGGATTCTTATGGATGATGTAGTTGGTACAGATTATCTTGTGGTGCTTTTTTCAAAATACGCCCTTGATATAGATAGCATTGAACGCAAATTCGCAACTACAAAGGGAACATTTTCAGGGCGAGTGGCTGTAGCTGTAGGGGATAATTTTATGCCGTATAGCCGTGTAAAATATAACGATAACAAGATCGACCTTTCTGTAAGCTCTACAAACCCAAAAGCTGTCGTGGGGCTACTGTTGGCGATCGAACATAAGTAGGTAAACTATGAAAAAGCTAATATTGACTATACTTGTCCTCTTCACTACGACCACCCCCTTTGCGGCAGACGAGATCGATGGCAAGGTGCAGAGGGCTATTGCTGGGCTTGCCCAGCAGGTTAAAGGCAAGATGGAGGTGGAGATCACTATTGTTGCCATGGGTAAAAATCGTGATGGCGAACTATCAGATATGCTCTATAACAAGATAAAATCCTATGCGCTCGGCAGTGGCAAATTCAGCGTGTTTGTATCGGGTAGTGGCGATACGGATAGAGCAAAGCAAACTAAGGGCATAATCAAAGCAACGTACGATTCATCGATAAATGTAACGATAGATCTGATGAACGGTAGCAAAATTCTGGCCTCAGAGCAGTTTGCCCTCCCTGCTAGGGAGGATGAAGAGCCGAACGTTACCGCTGCAATGCCGTTCCAAAAGCCAATCAGAGCTATTGCGAAGGTGAGCTACCTATCTGCCGCCTCTAGCCCAGAGCCTTTAGAGCAGGCATGGGGTGGCGGTGTAGAGGTTAACTATTTTTTGAACGACTCTTATTTTGGAGTTGGAGCTGATATCTCGTATAATCAAAACTCAAGATCGGATAATCTTTATAAGAGGTATAAAGATGAGATAAGCATTGTGGACTTGGGCGCAAAGGTGCTTGTGCGGACGCCGCCGATGATAGAGTGGCTGGAGATATATGGTGCGGCAGGGCTATCGTACAGTGCAATCAACT